>CAZCSD010000042.1:0-22508 GCA_964501235.1 uncultured Polaromonas sp.
TGGCGATCATGATCGAAGTCTCGCGGCCGAAGTAGGCAGCGATGTCCTTGTCGTTGATCGTGATCTTGCCGGAGCCTTTTTTCAGAAACACGCGGGCAACGCTGGATTTGCGCCGGCCGGTGCCGTTGTTCCATTGACCAATCATCTGCGCTCCTTAGATGTCCAAAGACTTGGGCTGCTGGGCCGTATGCGGATGCTCGGCACCGCCATAGACCTTGAGCTTCTTGATCATCGCGTAGCCCAGCGGGCCCTTGGGCAGCATGCCCTTGACCGCCTTTTCCAGGGCGCGTCCCGGATGCTTGGCCTGCATGTCTCGGAAGTTGGTGGCCGTGATGCCGCCGGGGTAACCGGAATGCCGGTAATACACCTTGTCCAGGGACTTGGCGCCAGTCACTCGCAGCTGCGAGGCGTTGATGACGACGATGTAGTCGCCGGTATCGACATGAGGCGTGTAGGTGGGCTTGTGCTTGCCGCGCAGTCGGAGGGCCACTTCGCTGGCGACCCGGCCGAGAACCTTGTTGGCGGCGTCAATCACAAACCACTCATGCACGACCTCAGCGGGTTTTGCGCTGAAAGTTTTCATGAATGTGCTCTTGAAAATAATCCCCGAGGGGACCTATAAACATCTACTCCACGGTCGGTGCCCCTCTGTCGGGGGCCTCTTAGGTGGTTTTCGCGCCTCAGGCTCTTCAAGCCTGTGCCGCGTCTCCCGGCGGATGCTGTGCGCTGGAGAACCCTGCATTATAGCCAAGCAGCCCAGCGCCGATCGCGCGCCCGGCACGGCCTGGGCCGCGAGCCTGGGGGAGCGGTTAGCATCGGAGCATGTTCAGTTACCGCCACGCCTTTCACGCCGGCAACCATGCCGACGTCCTCAAGCACATCGTCTGGCTGGCCCTGCTGCGCTACCTGACCCAAAAAGAAGGGCTGGCGGTGATCGACACCCACGCAGGGGCGGGGCTGTACCGGCTCGACGGCGATCAGAGCCAAACCAGCGGTGAGGCCCGCGAGGGGCTTGTGCGATTGCTGGCCGGCCTGCCCGATGCCCAGGCCCGCGCCAGCGCTGCGCCGCTGATTGCCGACTACCTGGACCTGCTGGCCGGCCTCAACCCCGAATGGGCCCGAACCGGCACGGCCAGTGATCTGCGCATCTACCCTGGCTCGCCCTGGATCGCCGCCCAATTCCTGGGGGACTCACACCGGCTGTCCCTGTTCGAATGGCATCCCACGGATTTTCGGTCGCTCTCGGGCAATATCGGCCAGTTGGAAATCGGCCGGCGCCTGCGTATCGGCCATGCCGATGGCTTCGAAGCCGCGCCGGCGCTGCTGCCGCCCGCTTCCCGGCGCGGCCTGATGCTCTGCGATCCGAGCTACGAACTCAAGGAAGACTATGGCCGCGTCCTCGGCCTGATGCAGGAGGCGTTGCGGCGCTTTGCCACCGGCTGCTATGCGCTGTGGTACCCCATCATCCCACGGCCGCAAGCCCACGAACTGCCGCGCCGGCTCAAAACAGCGGCACAAAAAGCCGAACGGCCCTGGCTCGATGTCACGCTCACCGTCAAGGGCAGCAAGCTCATTCGAGATACCGAGGGCCAGATTCAGCGGCCGGGTCTGCCGGCCAGCGGCCTGTTCATCGTCAATCCGCCCCATACGCTCAAGCAACAGCTCGAAACAACGCTGCCCCAGCTGGTCTCCTGTTTGGGCCAGGACCGGCATGCCGGCTATAGCCTCACCAGCGGTCACTGAAACCCGGCAGCTGAACAGGCGGCTCAGCGGGCGGCCAGGCGACCGAGGATTTCGCCCACGGCCTGCGACTGGTTCATGGTGTAGAAATGCAATCCCGGTACGCCGGCGGTGAGCAATTGATCGCACAAGTCCGTCACCACATCCAGGCCGAAGGCCTTGATGGACGCCGTGTCGTCGCCATAGGCCTGCAGCCGCAGGCGGATCCAGCGCGGAATCTCAGCACCACAGGCGTCTGAAAACCGCAGCAACTGGCTCGATCCCAGGATGGGCATGATGCCCGGCACCACCGGCACATTGACGCCGAGCGCGTAGGCCTCATCGACGAAGCGAAAGTAGGCGTCCGAGTTGAAAAAATACTGGGTGATCGCCGAGTCGGCACCGGCCTTGACCTTGGTGGCAAAGGCCTGCAGATCGGCCTCGGGCGATCGGGCCTGAGGGTGCGTCTCAGGATAAGCCGCCACCTCGATATGAAACGCCTGGCCGGTCTCAGCCCGGATAAAGGCCACCAGATCGCTGGCATAGTGGAACTCACCGCCCGCACCATAGCCGCTGGGCAAGTCGCCGCGCAAGGCCACCAGGCGCTTGACGCCCATGGCCTGCAGCTGTGCAAGCTGCTCGCGCACCCGCGCCCGGGTGGCGCCCACGCAGGAAAAATGCGAGGCGGCAGCCACACCCTCGGCCAGAATCTCACCGACTGCGGCAAACGTGCCTTCCTGGGTGGAGCCACCGGCCCCAAAAGTCACCGAGCAGAACTCGGGTCGGTGGATATAGAGCTGCTGGCGCACGGCACGCAGCTTCTCAGCGCCCTGGGGCGTCTTGGGCGGGAAAAATTCAAAACTCAGGGGCAGCGTCTTCATGGGAATGCGTTTGAGAAAGGTGTCAAGTCTTGCGCTTGCGTTTGGCCGGACCGGGCTGACCGTCGTGCGCAGCCTGGCGGTCGTCCTCGTCGGGCAGCAACTTGCGGCGCTCGCCGCGCGGCTGGCGTTTGGTCACCTGCCGAGCCGGGGCCTCGGGCAGTGCCGACTCCACCTCGCGCCCCTTGCGCGCATGGATGAAGAACTCGCGATTGCCATCGCCGCCCTCGATGGGCGAATCCATCCAGGCCAGCACCTCCAGCCCCAGCTCGGCGCAGCAGACGCGCAGGCGTTCTTCCACCAGCGCGAACATCGCCGGGTCCTTGACGATCCCGCCTTTGCCCACCTGGCCGGGCTGCAGTTCGAACTGCGGCTTGACCAACAGCAGCGCATGGCCGCCCAAGTCGAGCAAGCGCACCATGGCCGGCAGCACCAGCGTGAGTGAAATGAAGGACAGATCGGCAGTGAGCAAATCGAAAGGTCGGTGCACCGCTTCGTCCAGGATACCGCGCGCTGCATCGTGGTGAGCCCAGAACTCCTGGGGGGTGAGCGCTCGCGCATTGACTGCCTCGATACACACCACCCGCGGATCGCCCCGCAGGCTTGCATGCAACTGGCCATGGCCCACATCGATGCCCACCACGCAGCTTGCCCCCTGCTGCAGCAAGCAGTCGGTAAAGCCGCCCGTCGACTGCCCCAAGTCCAGGCAACGCAAACCGGACACCAGCAAGCCGGTGGCAGCCAGCGCGCCTTCGAGCTTGAGACCGCCACGCGAGAGGAACTTGGCCTCGGCGGTATCGCTCAGCTGCAGTTGGGCACCCGCGGGCACTTCATCGCCGTTCTTGGCGATCTTCTTCCAGGCGGCCTCACCCTCGCGCCAAAGCGCGCCCGAGGCGATCAGGCGCTGCGCCTGGGAGCGTGTGGCAGCCAGGCCTCGTTCGACGAGGAGCAGGTCAGCGCGCATGAGCTTGCCCTCTCATTGGGGGAGAGGGAACCTGGCCTCAATAGCGGTAGGTGTTGGCCTTGTAAGGGCCTTCCTTCTTCACACCGATGTAAGCGGCCTGCTCGTCGGAGAGCTCGGTCAGCATAGCGCCGACCTTTTTGAGGTGCAGGCGGGCCACCTTCTCATCAAGGTGCTTGGGCAGCACGTAGACCTTACCCACCTCGTAGTCGGCCTTCTTGGTGAACAGTTCTATTTGCGCAATGGTCTGGTTGGCAAAGGACGAGCTCATCACGAAGCTGGGGTGGCCGGTGCCGCAGCCCAGGTTCACCAGCCGGCCCTTGGCCAACAAGATGATGCGCTTGCCGTCCGGGAAGATCACGTGATCGACCTGCGGCTTGATTTCTTCCCACTGGCACTTCTCAAGCGCCGCGACGTCGATCTCGTTGTCGAAGTGACCAATGTTGCAAACGATGGCCTGGTCCTTCATGGCGGCCATGTGCTCGTAAGTAATGACGTTTTTGTTGCCGGTAGCAGAGACGAAGATGTCAGCCTTATCGGCGGCGTACTCCATGGTCACGACCTTGTAGCCTTCCATGGCGGCCTGCAGGGCGTTGATCGGGTCGATCTCTGTGACCCACACCTGGGCGCTCAGAGCGCGCAGGGCCTGGGCCGAACCCTTGCCCACGTCACCGTAACCGGCAACCACAGCAATCTTGCCGGCAATCATCACGTCGGTGGCACGCTTGACAGCATCCACCAGCGACTCGCGGCAGCCGTAGAGGTTATCGAACTTGCTCTTGGTGACCGAGTCATTGACGTTGATGGCGCGCAGGGCCAGCGTACCCTTGGCGGCCATCTCATTGAGGCGCAGCACCCCGGTGGTGGTCTCCTCGGTCACGCCAATGATGTTTTTCAGGCGGCGGCTGTACCAGGTGCCGTCCTGCGCCAGCTTGGCCTTGATGGCGTTGAACAGGCACACCTCTTCTTCGCTGCCGGGGTTGTTCAGCACGGAGGGGTCGGTCTCGGCCTTGGTGCCCAGGTGCATGAGCAGCGTGGCATCGCCGCCGTCGTCCAGGATCATGTTGGGGCCTTCTTCGGGCGTGCCCTTGGCCCCCTTGAACTCGAAGATGCGGTGGGTGTAGTCCCAGTAGTCGGCCAGGCTCTCGCCCTTGTAGGCGAACACGGGCGTTCCCTGGGCCACCAGGGCGGCGGCGGCATGGTCCTGGGTGGAGAAGATGTTGCACGAGGCCCAGCGCACTTCGGCGCCCAGGGCTTGCAGGGTCTCGACCAGCACGCCGGTCTGGATGGTCATGTGCAGCGAGCCGGTGATGCGAGCGCCTTTGAGCGGCTGGCTCTTGGCGAACTCTTCACGGATGGCCATCAGGCCAGGCATTTCGGTTTCGGCGATCTTGAGCTCTTTGCGGCCCCAATCGGCAAGCGACAGGTCGGCAATGGCGTAATCCTGGGTGTGCAGGGGCTTGAGGACGGCGTTCATGCGAGTTTTCTCCGAACAATAACAACAGTTCCCACCGGGGGAGCCAAAATCACCGTGAGCCCAAGGGGGCCGGTTGGCTCACCCATCGAGGCCCGTGGCGGGCGGGTGAGCGTCGTTGCAGAAAGAAGTTTCCGAGCCTAGACCACGCGAGAGGTGGGTTGCAACGCTCCTCGGAAGCCCTAATTTTAGCCCGATTCAAAATCGGCGGTGCACCTGCCGGTTCAACCCGGATGGCCACCCGGGGATTTAACACCCACGCCAGCCGAGCCCACGCACCTTGCCCGGGCTCGAAGATCAGGGCATATTCGGGGCCTCAAACAGGAGATTCGCATGGGACTGCTAGATGGGATGATGGGCAATGCCTCAAAAATCGACAACAGCAAAATTCAGCAGGAGTTCAGCCAGATCCTGGCACCGGGCGAACGGGTGGAACATGCCTATCAACTGATCCGCGACTACTTTGTTTTCACCGACAAACGCTTCGTGCTGGTCGACAAACAGGGCATCACCGGCAGCAAAATCGAATACCACTCGATTCCCTACCGCAGCATCACCCACTTCTCGATCGAGACGGCCGGCACCTTCGACCTCGACGCCGAACTCAAGATATGGATCTCCAGCACCGCTGAGCCGATCAAGAAACAATTCAATAAGAAGCTGAGCATCTACGAGGTGCAATCGGTGCTCGCCAGCTACGTGCTCAAGTAGCAGCTTCGGGCCCCAAGCCCGCCATGCTTACGCCTGAGGCGCCAGCATGATGGACAGCGACGCGTCCAGGCTCTCCGAGGGCAAGCGGCGAAAGCCCGAACGGGCATAACGCTGTAGGCGCCCGAGCACAAAGGCGTGGAGCAGACAGGCGCGAATCTGGGCGTCCACTGTGGGCGTTTGCGACGAGGCGCCGGCCTGCCGTAGCAATTGCCGCCACTGCGCCTCGAGCTTGTCAAAAAACAGGTTCATGCGTTCCTGCAAACGTTCGTGTTCGAAAACCAGAGCATCGCCCACCATGACGCGCGTCATACCCGGGTTTTTTTCAGCAAACTGCAGCAGAATTCGCGTGGTTTTGAGTACCCGGCTCATGGCGTCAGGCTCACGCTCGGCCAACTGATTGATAAGGGAGAAGATCGACTCCTCAATGAAGTCGATCAGGCCCTCGAACATTTGCGCCTTGCTGGCAAAGTGGCGGTACAGCGCCGCCTCACTCACCCCCAGTTGCGCAGCCAGGGCGGCGGTGGTGATGCGCTCGGCCCCCGGCTGCTCGAGCATACGGGCCAAGGCCTGCAAAATCTGTACGCGCCGCTCGCCCGGCTTGGGACGCTTGCGCACAGGGGCATCGGGGACTGGGGCATTTGACGCGGAATCAAGCTCGGGCATGGTCGCAGGCTCCTGGTGGGCACGCTCCGAAGGATTCTCGCACAGGGCCGGGCCGGGACGGACGACCCACGCAGGGCTCAGTGCGAGCGGATCATGGTGCCGAACGCCTGATCGGTGAGAATTTCAAGCAGCAGGGCATGGGGTACCCGCCCGTCAATGATATGCACCGAATGAACCCCGCTCTTGGCCGCATCCAGCGCGCCAGCAATCTTGGGCAGCATACCGCCTGAGAGGGTGCCATCCTCGAACAGTCCATCGATCTGGCGCGCGCTCAGGTCGGTGAGCAATTGGCCGGTCTTGTCGAGCACACCGGGCGTGTTGGTAAGGAGCACGAGCTTCTCGGCCTTAAGGACGGTGGCGAGCTTGCCGGCCACCACATCAGCATTGATGTTGTAGCTCTCATTTTCATCACCGAAACCGATGGGGCTGACCACCGGAATGAACTGGTCTTCCTGCAAGGCGCGCACCACCGAGGGATCAATTTGGACGATATCACCCACCAGCCCCACGTCATGCTCCTTGCTCGGATCCTTGGCGTCGAGCATCTTGAGCTTGCGGGCACGTATCAGGCCGCCATCGCGCCCGGTCAGTCCCACTGCCTTGCCGCCCGCCTGGTTGATCAGGCCCACGATGTCCTGTTGCACCTCGCCAGCGAGCACCCACTCGACGACTTCCATGGTCTCTGCGTCCGTGACCCGCATGCCTTGGATGAACTCGCCCTTCTTGCCCAAACGCTTGAGCGCGGTCTCGATCTGGGGTCCGCCGCCATGCACCACCACCGGGTTCATGCCCACCAGCTTGAGCAGCACCACGTCCTCGGCGAAGTCCTTTTGCAGCTCCGGGTCGGTCATGGCGTTGCCGCCATACTTGATGACCAGGGTCTTGCCGTGGAACTTGCGGATATAGGGCAGGGCCTGGGCCAGGATTTCGGCCTTCTCACGCGGGGCGATGGCAGAGAGGTCGGGGTGAAAAGCGCTCATAGCAGAAAAATCAAAAAAAGCCGTCCTCGGGGACGGCCTCGATTGTGCAGCACGCCCGGCCGCCGGCCGGGTTGCTATTTAGGCCTTGATGGCGAATTCGTCCTTGCTGCGGCCGCTAGAGACCAAGGCCGAGAGCCAACGCGGCATGAGACCGCGGCCCGTCCAGGTCTCGCCGTTGGGGCCGCGATACTTGGGCGCCACCGCCGACTTGCCCGCACTCTTCTTGGCGGTGCGCACGCCTCCCGCGGCTTTGACCTTGCCCGCAGCCCGGCCCTTGGGCGCCTTTTTGCGAGCGGACTCGAGGTCTTTCACGGTGATACCAAAGGCGGCCATTTTGGCCAGAATATCCTGCACCGTGGCATTGAACTCGCGCGAGCGAATATCAGCGGCCTGCTTCTGAAGTTTTTCAATTTGCGACTGAATATCTATCAAATTGCCCATCATTTACCCCCAAGATGATTATTTAAATCCCCGAAACGGAGCGTTCTATATTAAACCAAATTCAAATATGCGGCAAAACTCATCCGCGCCGGGCCGGCGCGGCTAAGGAAAAGAAGGGCTTTGCCGCAAAGCCAGGCCCCGACGGTCTTTTTCTGAGAGTATGGGGTCGGCCTGCAGCGGCCACTCGATACCGATTTGGGCATCATTCCAGGCCATGCAGTGCTCATCCTGGGGATCGTAATAGGCCGTGGTTTTGTACAGAACATCGGCGCTCTCGCTGAGCACCAGAAAACCATGGGCAAAACCCGGCGGTATCCACAACTGACGCTGGTTGTCCTCGGAGAGCTCTACGCCTTGCCAGTGAGTAAAGGTAGGCGAGCTGCGCCGCAAATCCACCGCCACATCAAACACCCGACCTCGAACCACCCGCACCAATTTACCCTGCGGCTGCTTCAACTGATAGTGCAGGCCCCGCAGCACCCCACGGACGCTGCGGCTGTGGTTGTCTTGGACGAACTCCAGATCGAGCCCGGTGGCCTCGCGAAAGGCGCGCCGGTTGAAACTCTCGAGAAAAAAGCCGCGGATATCGCCCAAAACCGCAGGCTCCAAAATCAAAACATCGGCAAGGCCTGTGGCAGTGACCTTCATATTCAGAACACCGTACCCCTGAGCACCTGCATCAGATAACGCCCGTAGCCATTCTTGAGCATGGGCTGAGCCAGGCGCTCAAGAGCCTCGGCCGATATGTAGCCCTTGCGAAACGCTAATTCCTCGGGGCAAGCGACCTTGAGACCTTGCCTGCGCTCCAGGGTCGCCACAAACTGACTGGCCTCGAGCAGCGAATCGTGGGTGCCCGTATCGAGCCAGGCCATGCCCCGGCCCATCACCTGCACATGCAGCTGCCCGCGCTCGAGATAAGCTTGGTTGATATCGGTGATTTCCAGTTCACCCCGGAGCGAGGGCTTCAGGCACGCGGCCATATCGAGCACCTGGGCGTCATAAAAATACAAGCCCGTCACCGCGTAATTGGACTTGGGCTGCGTCGGCTTTTCTTCGATACAAGCCGCGCGACGCTGGGCGTCAAATTCCACCACGCCATAACGCTGCGGATCGTGCACATGGTAGGCAAAAACCGTGGCGCCCTGCTGCCGGGCATGGCTCTGGCGCAACTGCGCCTCCAGGTCGTGGCCATAGAAAATGTTGTCACCCAAGATCAAGGCCGAGGGGGAATCGCCCACAAATTCACGGCCAATGATGAAGGCCTGCGCCAACCCCTCCGGCCGCGGCTGCTCGGCATAGCTCAGAGACAGCCCCCACTGATCGCCGTTGCCCAGCAATTCCTGAAAAAGCGGCAAGTCCTGCGGCATGGCAATGATCAAGATTTCGCGAATCCCCGCCAACATCAATGTGGTCAAAGGGTAATAGATCATGGGTTTGTCGTAGACCGGCAGCAACTGCTTGGAGACAGCCCGCGTCGCCGGATACAGGCGTGTACCCCATCCCCCGGCCAGTAGGAGGCCCTTGCGCGGCAGCGTCACGGCCTGGCCTCCAGAATTTCAGCGAGCATACGGTCAACCCCCTGTTGCCAGGGCGGCAGGCTCAGGCCAAAAGCGGCGCAAAAGCGCGCGTTGTCGAGCCGGCTGTTAAGGGGCCGCTGTGCAGGCGAGGCAAACTCGCTGCTCGGCACTGCCTCAATGCGCCGCACGCGCAAGGCCCTATCGGGGCGCAGCCGGCGGGCCTGCTCGATCACATGGCAGGCATACCCATGCCAGGAAGTCTGGCCCGAGGCGCTGACATGGTAGAGCCCGGACAAATCGGCGCGCCGGCCCACTTGCTGCAAGGCCAGCGCCGTCAGATCGGCCAGCAAATCAGCACCGGTCGGCGCTCCCATCTGGTCCTTGACCACCCGCAGCTCTTCCCGCTCTGCCGCCAGCCTGAGCATGGTGCGCGCAAAATTGGCGCCTCGGGCGGCATAGACCCAACTGGTGCGCCAGATCAGATGGCGGCTACAGCCGGCCTGCACGGCGCGCTCGCCCTCCAGCTTGGTCTGCCCATACACATTGACCGGGGACGGGGTGTCGCTTTCACGCCAGGGCCTGTCCCCGCTGCCGTCAAACACATAGTCGGTGCTGTAGTGCATCAGCCAAGCCCCCAAGCGCTCGGCCTCGCATGCCAGCACACCCGGCGCCAGCGCATTGACCCGCCGCGCCAGCTCCGGCTGCGATTGCGCCTTGTCCACCGCTGTGTAGGCAGCTGCGTTGACGATGAGCTGCGGCGCGTAGCCTCGCACCGCCGCGGCCAATGCATCGAGCTGGGTCAAATCGCCACCGGCCTGTACATCATCACGACCGGGTGCGATCACTTGCCCCAGCGGCGCCAGGCTGCGCTGCAGCTCCCAGCCGAGCTGGCCGCTCTTGCCCAGCAGCAAAATCCTCAAGCGTCGGCTCCATATTGGATGTCGAGCCACTGCCGGTAGGCGCCGCTTTGCACGCGCTCGACCCAACCCGGATGGTCCAGGTACCAGCGCACCGTTTTGCGGATGCCACTGTCAAAGGTCTCGGCCGGTCGCCAACCCAGCGCCTGGTGCAGCTTGCGGGCATCGATCGCGTAACGCCTGTCGTGGCCAGGCCGGTCAGCCACATGGCTAATCTGTCGGCGGTAAGACTGGCCATCGACGCGCGGCTGCATCTCGTCGAGCAGGTCGCACAGAGTGTGCACGATTTCGATATTGGCCTTTTCGTTCCAGCCCCCGATGTTGTAGACCTCTCCGGGCGTGCCGGCCTCGAGCACACGGCACAAGGCGCTGCAGTGGTCTTTCACATAAAGCCAGTCACGGATCTGCCGTCCATCGCCGTAGACGGGCAGCGGTTTACCCGCCAGGGCATTGACGATCATCAGCGGAATCAGCTTTTCTGGAAAGTGATAGGGCCCATAGTTGTTGCTGCAATGGGTGGTAAGCACCGGCAGACCATAGGTGTGGTGATAGGCGCGCACCAGATGGTCGCTGGCCGCCTTGCTCGCCGAATAGGGGCTGTTGGGCTGGTAGCGATGGCCCTCAGTGAAGGCGGGGTCCTGCATTTGCAGGGATCCGTAGACCTCGTCAGTAGAGACATGCAGAAAACGAAACGCCTGTTGCGCGGACCCGTCCAAAACGCCCCAGTAGTGCCGGACCGATTCAAGCAGTCCGAAGGTGCCCACCACATTGGTCTGTACGAAAGCTGCAGGGCCGAGGATGGAGCGGTCGACATGGGACTCGGCCGCGAAATGAATCACCGCTCGCGGCCTATGCCGCATCAGGAGCTGGGAAACCAGATCGCTGTCGGCAATATCGCCCTGCACGAAGTGATGCCTCGGGTCACCTTTGAGGCCAGCGAGCGTCTCCAGATTGCCCGAATAGGTCAGGCGATCAAGATTAACCACCGCTTCGGCCCGCGGCCGTGCCAGCCAATCGAGCACAAAGTTACCGCCGATGAAACCAGCACCACCAGTTACCAAAAGGGTCATTGCGAGGGGGCAAAGCGCGTGTGAGGAGAGCTGCCCATTTTAGGCAGGCGCCTGCCGCACCAGGGGGCGTCGCTCAGAAGCTCAGGGCAGACGCGCCCGTTCCACGCACTGGCCCAGTTGCGTCAGGTACTGCTCGGCCAAATGAGTCGGCTGCACGTACTTGACTCGGTTGTCGGTCTCATCGGCCACCAACTGCAACATGCCCTTGCCGCGCAAAGACTTCAGACGCCGGTGGGCCGTGGTCGAGGAGACCTCGTCGGACATGCGCATGGCCTGCAACACCGTCACCCGCTCCCCCTGAAACCAGGCCGATGCAAACAGATTGAGCAAGCGCTCCTCCACCGGATCCAGCGAGGGGAAATCGGGCAGCTCCCGAACCGCTCTGACCAGGTTGAGAAAACGCGCATAGGCGGCAGAAGCCGGTGTGTCCTTTGCCATGGAGCGATCCTAACGCAAGACGGGGCCAAACGCATGCGTAATTCCCCCTGCACCTTAGAAAGCCGCCCTAGAGAGCTTCCCCTAAGCAAGCGCCTCTGGCGGCGCTAAAGTCAGACTCTCAGGAGGTTTCGTAAGCATGAACAGCAAAAAGTCTGACAACCCGGCGGTGGAAGCTGCAGAGAAAGTGCGGGAATCGGCCCAGCAAATCTGGCTGGCCGGACTGGGCGCCTTTGCCAAGGCGCAGCAGGAAGGCGGCAAGGTCTTTGAGACCCTGGTCCAGGACGGCGTCAACCTGCAGCGCAAGACCCAGGCAGCGGCCCAGGAGCAGATGGCCGAGGCCACCGAGCGCATGACTGAGCTGGCCGGCGGGCTGAGCCAGCGGGCCGGCCAGCAATGGGGCCGCCTGGAATCCATCTTCGAGGAACGCGTCTCGCGGGCCCTGAGAGGGCTGGGTCTGCCCACGGCCGCCGAGCTGCAGGCGCTGACGCAGCAGGTGGCCGATCTCCAGGCACAGCTGGCCGATCTGCGCAAAGCCCAGTCCGCTGCAAGCCGCGCCGCCCGGCCCAGCCGCGTCGCCCCGGTGGCGCCGGGCCGAGCCGCCAAGACGAAACCAGCGGCCCCACGCAAGCGCGCCAGCCGCTGAACCCCGGCGGCGCAAAATGGGTGGCCCGGCACAGGCGGGGGCACACGGCTTCCCCTGGCGCGGCGGCTGGGTTAGAGTCAACGCTCCAACCCCACCGCGAGTCAGCCCCCCTTCATGAGCAAGAAAGCGCCCCGTCGGACCGCAGAGCGCATTCTGGAAACAGCGCTGGAGATGTTCAATCGCTTCGGCGAGCCCCACGTCTCTACCACCGCCATCTCGGCCGAGATGCGCATCAGTCCAGGCAACCTGTACTACCACTACCCGGCCAAGGACGAACTGGTCCAGGCCCTGCTCGAGCGCCACCGGCATGCGCTAGAGCCACTGCTGGCGGCCAGCGGCGAGGTTCACGATGTAGAGGACGCCTGGTTCTTCATGCACGCCCTTTTCGAAGGCTTGTGGCAATACCGGTTCATCTACCGCAACCTCAATGACCTGCTCAGCCGCAACCGCCAGCTCGAATCACAACTGCAAAGCCTGATGCAGCGCCTCATCAGCGCCTTGCAGAACCTGCTCGATGCCCTGCGGCGGGACTTGCTACAGATGGACAGGCTCGAAGTGGCGCCCGCAGCCGCCCGCATGACGGTGCTGCTGACCTACTGGCTCAGCTTCGAATATGTTTGCGACCCACGGCGCGCCCTGGAACCGGAGCACGCCCAGGCGGCGCTGCTGCGAGGAGCCGCCCATGTGCTGGGCTTGCTCGGTCCCTACATGCAGCCGGCACAGCGCGCCCATCTGCAGCAGCTCGCCGGCGCCTACATGCCGCCTCAGGCTGCTGCACGCTGAGCTGATGCAGCGCCGGTAAAAAGTCACAAGGCCCGAGCCCATGTTCCCCGAACGCATCACGGTCCGAGGCGCTTGTCCCCATGACTGTCCCGACACCTGCGCCCTGATTACCACCGTCGAAAATGGCCGGGCCGTCCAGGTGCAGGGCCGTCAGGACCACGAACACACCGCGGGCGTGCTGTGTACCAAGGTCTCGCGCTACACCGAACGTACCTACCACCCCGACCGGGTGCTGCAACCGCTCAAGCGCTGCGGACCCAAGGGCAGCGGGCGGTTCGAACCGGTCAGCTGGGATCGGGCGCTGAGCGACATCGCCGCGCGGCTGCAAGCCATCGCAGCCCGCGATCCCGAGGCCATCCTGCCCTACAGCTACGCCGGCACCATGGGTCTGGTGCAGGGCGAATCCATGGCGGCGCGGCTGTTCAACCAGCTCGGCGCCTCTGAACTCGATCGCACCATCTGCGCCTCAGCCGGCGCCGAAGGACTGCTGCACACCCTGGGCGGCAAGGTCGGCATGAAGGTCGAGCATTTCGCCGAAAGCCGGCTCATCCTGATCTGGGGCAGCAATTCGGTCGGCAGCAATTTACACTTCTGGCGTCTGGCGCAGCAGGCCAAACGGGCGGGGGCGCGGCTGGTCTGCATCGATCCGCGGCGCAGCGAAACCGCCGACAAGTGCCATGAACATCTGGCCCTGATGCCTGGCACCGATGCGGCGCTGGCCCTGGCCCTGATGCACGAGCTGATCGTGCACGACTGGCTGGACCATGACTACATCGAGCGCTACACCGAAGGTTGGCCGGGTCTGCGCGAACGCGCTCTGCAATGGCCGCCCGAGCGGGCGGCGCAAGTCTGCGCCCTGCCGGTCGAGCAGATCCGGGCCCTGGCACGCGACTACGGCACCCTCGCGCCGGCAGCTATCCGACTCAACTACGGCATGCAGCGGGTGCGCGGCGGCGGCAACGCCACCCGAGCCATCGCTTGTCTGCCGGCTCTCACCGGCGCCTGGCGACACCGCGCCGGGGGCCTGTTGATGTCCAGCTCAGGCCACTTTCCGGTGCAGCAGGCCGCCCTGCAAATGCCCGAGTTGCGGCAGCGCCGCAGCCGCATCATCAACATGAGCACCATAGGCCAGGACCTGCTGCATCCGGGCGATGACCGGTTCGGGCCGCGCATCGAGGCA
Source organism: uncultured Polaromonas sp. (assembly GCA_964501235.1). Lineage (GTDB taxonomy): Bacteria > Pseudomonadota > Gammaproteobacteria > Burkholderiales > Burkholderiaceae_C > Polaromonas. The sequence continues at coordinate 14,376 of CAZCSD010000042.1, forward strand.
CTGGTGGTCTACAACAGCAACCCCGTGGCGGTGGCCCCTGACTCGGCGCAGGTGGTCCAAGGCTTCAAGCGCGAGGACCTGTTCTGCGTGGTGCTCGAGCATTTCCTGACCGACACCGCCGATCATGCCGACTATGTGCTGCCGGCCACGACCCAGCTCGAGCACTGGGATGTGCACTTGAGTTACGGCCACACCGATGTGCTGCTCAACCGGCCAGCCATTGCGCCCCTGGGACAGGCGCGCAGCAACGCCGAGATTTTTCGCCAGCTCGCCTGGCATCTGGGCTACCGCCAGCCCTGCTTTGAAGAGGACGACCTGAGCCTGTGCCGCAGAGCCTTCGGCTCGCGGGTCAATTTCGAGCAATTGCTCGAACGCGGATTTGCCAGCCTTGATCTGCCCGAGGCACCCTTTGCCCAAGGCGGCTTTCCCACCCGCAGCGGCCGCTGCACCTTCTTCAGCCCCGCACTGGCTGACCGCGGCCAGGATGGCCTACCGGATCATTTACCCAACTACGAGGAACCCGGCAGTTCCTCGCGCTACCGCCTGGCCATGATCTCACCGCCGGCGCGCAACTTTCTCAACTCCACCTTCGTCAATGTCAAGAGCTTGCGCGATGTGGAGGTCGAGCCCGTGCTCGAAATTCACGCCCTCGATGCGGCCGAGCGCCGGCTGCGAGACGGCGATATGGTGCGCGTGTTCAACGACCGCGGCAGCTACCACTGCAAAGCCCGTATCAGCGATCGCACCCGGCCGGGTCTGGTCGTCGGTCTGGGCATCTGGTGGCGCAAGATGGGTCTGCGCGGCACCAATGTCAACGAGCTCACCAGCCAGCGACTGACCGACCTGGGCCGTGCACCGACTTTCTACGACTGTCTGGTGGAGGTGGAGGCGGCACGCCCATGAGCCGCCTGGCCCTGACGCTGCTGACCCTGCTGCTCAGCGGGTGCAGCACGCTGGGGTACTACTGGCAGGCCGCGCAGGGACACCTAAGCCTGATGCAGGCGGCGCGGCCGATCCCCCAGTGGCTGGACGATGACTCCACCCCCGCCGCGCTGAAAAGCCAGCTGCAAACGGCCCAGCGGGTGCGCCACTTTGCCTCCGAACGCTTGCATCTGCCCAGCAACGCCAGCTATCGAAGCTACGCCGACCTGGGCCGCCCCGCAGCCGTCTGGACCGTGGTGGCCGCACCGCCCGGGTCGCTGCAGCCTCAGTCCTGGTGCTTTCTGATAGCCGGCTGCGTCAACTACCGCGGCTATTTCCAACGCGAGGCCGCCGAACTGGAGGCGCGGCGACTGGCGGCCACCGGGCTCGAAACCGTGGTCCTGCCGGTGCCGGCCTACTCCACCCTGGGCCTGCTCAACTGGGCCGGCGGTGATCCCTTGCTCAACACCTTCCTGGCCCACGGCGAGGGCGAGATGGCTCGGCTGATCTTTCACGAACTGGCGCATCAGGTGGTCTACGTCGCCGACGACACGGCCTTCAACGAGTCCTTCGCCACCGCGGTCGAACGATTGGGCGTGGCGCTGTGGCTGGACCAGGCCAGTGCGCAGACCCGCGCGCAGTACGAAGGATTCGAGAGCCGCCGCCGCCAGTGGCGGGCGCTGACCCTGGAGTTGCGGCGCCAACTCCAGGGGCTCTACCAGGCCGGGATGACTGAGTCTCTGGAGGCAGGCCAGGCCCGGCAGCGCAAGCAGGCCGCCCTCGATGAGTTTGCGCGGCGCTACGCGCTACTGCGCCAGAGCTGGGGCGGCTATGCCGGCTATGACCGCTGGGCCGAGCGCATGAACAATGCATTTCTGGCCGCCATGGCGGACTACGAAGACCTGGTGCCTGCCTTCGAAGCCCTGTTCCACCAGTCGGGCAGCTGGCCGACGTTTTTGACGCAGGTACGCCAACTTGCCCATCTGCCCCGGGCCAAACGCAAGGATCGCCTGCGTGATTTGATGCCCCCGACCGAAACGGCAAAATAAAGGCTTGCAATCGTCCCCCCCTCAGACCATGGCGCAGATCCTGATCGAGAAAGAACACCCCCTGGGTCTGGAGCAGGCCCGCCACACCGCCGCGCAGTGGGTGAACCAGGCGCGCGAGCAATTTGGCATGGACTGCCAGGTGATCCCCGGTGAGGAGGGCGACGAAGTGCGCTTTTCACGCTCGGGCCTGTCGGGCGCGCTCTGGGTGGACGGTCGGCACTTTCGCCTGCAAGCCCAGCTAGGCTTCCTGATGAGTGCCTTCAAGGACCGCATTGAAAGCGAGATCCGCAAAAACCTCGACACCCTGATAAAAAACCACTCCAAGACGGGCGACCCTACACCATGAGCGCTTCACATCCTCAGTCTTCGGGCCCGCTCAGCGGGCTGAAGGTGGTCGAACTGGGCCAACTGATCGCCGGACCATTTGCGGCCAAAACCCTGTCGGACTTCGGTGCCGACGTCATCAAGATTGAGCCTCCGGGCGCAGGCGATCCGCTGCGGCAATGGCGGCTGATCAAGGATGGCACTTCAGTCTGGTGGCAAGTGCAGTCGCGTAACAAGCGGTCACTGGCGCTGGACCTCAAAGCGCCGCAGGCACAAGACATCGTGCGGCAACTGGCGAGCCAAGCCGACGTGCTGATCGAAAACTTCAGGCCGGGGGCCATGGAAGGCTGGGGCCTGGGTCCAGAGGCGCTACAGCAGCTCAATCCGCGCCTGATCATGCTGCGCATCAGCGGCTATGGCCAGACCGGACCGTACCGCGACCGGCCCGGCTTTGGGGTGGTAGCGGAGGCCATGAGCGGTCTGCGCCATCTCACCGCCGAACCCGGTCGGGTGCCGGTGCGCGTGGGCGTGAGCATCGGCGACACCCTGGCCTCCCTGCATGGCGTCATCGGTATCCTGATGGCGCTGCACCACCGGCAGCGCAGCGGCCAGGGGCAGGTGATTGATGTGGGCCTGTACGAGGCGGTCTTTAACTGCATGGAAAGCCTGTTGCCCGAATACAGCGCCTTCGGCGCAGTGCGCGGCCCGGCCGGCAGCGCCCTGCCCGGCATCGCGCCCACCAACGCCTACCGCTGTGCCGACGGTGGCTACGCATTGATCGCAGGCAACGGTGACAGTATTTTCAAACGGCTGATGCAGTGCATCGGTCGGCCCGATCTGGCTCAGGACCCGGACCTGGCCAGCAACACCGGTCGGGTCAAGCGGGTGGACGAACTCGACGCGGCCATCGGCGCCTGGACCGCAGGGCGCAGCGTCGACGAGGCCCTGGCCGCCCTGGAACAAGCCCAGGTACCCTCAGGCAAGATCTACACCGTGGCCGATATCGCCGCCGATCCGCACTACGCGGCCCGCGGCATGCTGCAGAGCGTACAGATGGACGATGGCAGCGACCTGAGCGTGCCAGGCTTTGTGCCCAAGCTCTCGCTCACTCCAGGCGGTCATCGCCGCAACGCGCCACGACTGGGTCAGGACAGCGATGCCGTACTGGCCGAGATCGGTTTGACCCCAGAGCAGATCGCGGCCCTGCGCGAGCGCGGCATCGTCGCCTGAATCTGCTTCAGGAAAGGCGGTCAACCAGAGCGATGTACTCGGTCATCGCCTGCTCGGTTGGCAGGCCTTTCAAGCCGTTCCAGGCCTCCCACTTGGCCCGCGCCACGGGGTCGGAAAATCCGGGACGCGGTCGGTCGTTATCGCCCAAACTGCCCTGCTTGTAGAGGGCATACAGGCGCAGCAAAGTGGCATTGTCCGGCCGCTCGGTCAGCGCTTCGGTGGCCTGACGGGCGCGCTCGAAGTCGGTGCGCAGATCGGAGGGTTCAGTCATGGGCGACATCCTACCAAGAGCCCGCAGTCCAGCGTCCCGGAGCGCTTACAGGCGGGCCCCTTAGAATCCGCCTTCAAAGTTTTTTCTTTCCCCGCCACGTCTACGGAGTTCACCATGGCCAAGAAAATCCGCGTCGAAGCCGACCGCTGCGCGCCCCGCCCCCCCCTCGCCCCCGGCATGACCCGCACCAACCATCGCGGCCAGAAAAGCAGCCAGGAGCGCGGCACCTGGAGCCGCAGCAAGAAAAACCCGGGCAAGCGCCCGCACAAGGGTGGCTGAGCCGCGCTCTCGCCCGGCTTAAGGCCGGAGACAAAAAAGCGATCCGCGAGGTCGCTTTTTTTATCCCTGGGACCTCACATATTGCGCCGGTACTGGCCGCCCACCTCAAAGAGCGCGGCGGTGATCTGTCCGAGCGAGCAGACCCGCACCGCATCCATCAGCACCTCAAACACGTTGGCGTTGTCGATCACCGCCTGCTTGAGCCGCTGCAGCATCGCCGGTGCCTGCGCGGCATGGCGCGCGTGGAATTCTTCCAGGCGCCGGAGCTGACTGTGCTTTTCCTCTTCAGTGGAGCGCGCCAGCTCCAAAGCCTGGGGAATCGGGTCGCCTTTGGGGTTGCGGAAGGTATTGACGCCGATGATGGGCAGCTCGCCGGTGTGCTTGAGCATCTCGTAGTGCATGGATTCGTCTTGAATCTTGCCGCGCTGGTATCCCGTCTCCATCGCGCCGAGTACCCCGCCGCGGTCGGCAATCTTCTCGAACTCGGCCAGCACCGCCTCCTCAACCAGCTCAGTCAACTCCTCGATGATGAAAGCACCCTGGCTCGGATTTTCGTTCTTGGCCAGTCCCCACTCGCGGTTGATGATGAGCTGAATGGCCATGGCCCGTCGCACCGAGTCCTCGGTGGGCGTGGTGATTGCCTCATCAAACGCATTGGTGTGCAAGGAGTTGCAGTTGTCATAGATGGCAATGAGCGCCTGCAGCGTGGTGCGGATGTCGTTGAACTGGATCTCCTGCGCGTGCAGGCTGCGACCCGACGTCTGGATGTGGTACTTGAGCTTCTGGCTGCGCTCGTTGGCACCGTATTTGTCCTTCATGGCCACCGCCCAGATGCGTCGGGCCACCCGGCCCATGACGGTGTATTCCGGGTCCATGCCATTGGAGAAGAAGAAGGAAAGATTGGGTGCAAAGTCGTCGATGTGCATACCACGGGCCAGATAGGCCTCGACGAAGGTAAATCCATTGCTCAGGGTGAAGGCCAGCTGACTGATCGGATTGGCGCCAGCCTCAGCGATGTGATAGCCGCTGATCGAGACTGAATAGAAATTGCGCACATCGTGCTGCACGAAATACTGCGCAATATCACCCATGACCTTGAGGCTGAACTCGGTTGAGAAGATGCAAGTGTTCTGACCCTGGTCTTCCTTGAGGATGTCAGCCTGCACCGTGCCGCGCACATTGGCCAACACCCAGGCCCTGATCTGCTCGGCCTCGGCCGCGCTCGGCTCGCGGCCCTTCTCGGCCCGGAACTTCTCCAGATTCTGATCGATGGCCGTGTTCATAAACATCGCCAGAATAGAAGGTGCCGGCCCGTTGATGGTCATGGACACCGAGGTGCCCGGATTGCACAGGTCAAAGCCCGAGTACAGCACCTTCATATCGTCGAGGGTGGCGATACTCACGCCCGAGTTACCCACCTTGCCGTAAATATCGGGGCGCAGATCGGGGTCGTTGCCATAGAGCGTGACCGAATCGAAGGCCGTCGACAGTCGCTTGGCCGGCATGCCTTCGGAGAGCAACTTAAAGCGCCGATTGGTGCGGAAAGGATCGCCTTCGCCGGCGAACATGCGGGTTGGGTCTTCCCCCTCCCGCTTGAAAGCAAAAGTGCCTGCGGTATAGGGAAAGCTGCCCGGCACATGGTCGAGCATCAGCCACTTGAGAATTTCGCCCTGGTCCTCGTACTGCGGCAGCGAAACCTTGCGGACAGTGGTGCCCGACAGGCTGGTGGTGGTCAACGCGGTGCGAACTTCCTTGTCGCGCACCTTGACCACCAATTCATCGCCCGCATAAGCTCGCTGCAGCTCGGGCCACTGGGTCAAAAGCTTGCGCGCCGCCGGCTCCAGCAGCTGCTCGCGCTCGGCTGCCAAGTCGAGCGCCGCCTCGCTGGCCCGTGCCTTGCCCGGTTTGGTCTCGGCCAACATCCGGGCCGCTTCACGCAGTTGCTGGATTTCGCGCGCCAGACGGGCCTGGGCACGGGCGCGCTTTTTGTATCCGCGCACAGTGTCGGCAATCTCGGCCAGATAACGCGTGCGGGCCGGCGGCACGATGGGCGTCTGATTGGTGCTGTGCCGCACCGCCACCGAAGGCAGCTGACCCTCATCGAGGGCCAAGCCCAGCTGCGCCAGGCGCGGCTTGAGCGCCTGGTAGAGCGCGGTGACGCCATCGTCATTAAAGCGGGCTGCCATGGTGCCAAAGACCGGCATCTGGTCGGTGGGCGTGGACCAGGCCTCGCGGTTGCGTTGCACCTGCTTGGCCACATCGCGCAGCGCATCGCTGGCACCTTTGCGGTCAAACTTGTTGATGGCCACAAACTCGGCGAAGTCCAGCATATCAATCTTTTCAAGCTGGCTGGCCGCGCCAAACTCGGGCGTCATCACATACAGGGGCACATCCACGTGCGGCACGATGGCCGCATCGCCCTGGCCGATGCCCGAGGTCTCAACCACGATGAGGTCAAAGCCGGCCACCTTGCAGGCCGCCACCACATCGGGCAAGGCGGCAGAAATCTCGCTGCCGAAATCGCGCGTGGCCAGCGAACGCATAAAGACGCGCTGGCCGTTGTCACCGCCGGGTTTTTGCGAGAGCTGACCTGCCCGGGAAGAGCCTGTGGAGGCCCTCCAGGGGCTGATCGCATTCATGCGGATGCGGTCGCCGAGCAAAGCACCGCCACTCTTGCGGCGCGATGGATCGATAGAGATCACCGCTGCGCGCAGCCTGTCCTCCTGGTCCAAGCGCAAACGGCGGATGAGCTCATCGGTGAGGCTGGACTTGCCCGCGCCCCCCGTCCCGGTAATGCCCAGCACCGGTGTGCGCAGAGCTGCCGCCTTCTCGCGCAGCCGGGTCAAGAGGCCGGCCTCGGCCGACCCGTTTTCCAGCGCGGTGATCAGCTGGGCCAGGCAACGCCAAGCGGCCTCGGTCTGCCCCTCGATGGCCGCCAGACTCTTCGGAGCCCAGGAGCTCAAGTCCCGATCGCAGCGCATCAGCATCTCGCCGATCATGCCCTGCAGGCCCATGCGTTGGCCGTCCTCGGGGCTGTAGATACGCGTCACGCCATAGGCCTGCAGTTCGCGAATCTCCGGTGGCACGATGACGCCGCCGCCGCCGCCAAAAACCTGGATATGCTCGCCGCCACGCTGGCGCAGCAGATCGACCATGTACTTGAAATACTCCACATGCCCGCCCTGGTACGAACTCACGGCGATCCCCTGGACGTCCTCTTGCAAGGCCGCCGTCACCACTTCATCGACCGAACGGTTGTGGCCCAGATGGATCACCTCGGCCCCCATGCCTTGCAGGATGCGACGCATGATGTTGATGGCCGCATCGTGCCCGTCAAACAGGCTGGCCGCAGTGACAAAACGCACCTTGTGCTTAGGGCGATAGTTGGCCAGGGCCTGGAACTCGGCAGACAAGTCGGTCATGGGGGAAATTCTCCGGCTAGAACCTTGATTGACGTTTACGTCAACGTCAATATAACCGATCCCCAGCCTGATTGGCGTCGCCTCAAAGACAAAGCGCCCCGATGGGGCGCTTTGTGCACTTGGCCGGCCGGACTCAGCGCCCGTAGAGCACTTGGGGCAGCCACATCCCGATAGCCGGGAAGTTGTAGAGCAACACGATGGCGATGATCTGTATGCCCATGAAAGGAATCATGCCGGCAAAGATCTGGTTGAGCGTGACATGCGGAGGGCTGACCCCCTTGAGGTAGAAAGCGGCCATGGCCACCGGCGGACTGAGGAAGGCAGTCTGCAGATTCAGGGCCACCAGCAAGCCAAAAAACAGCGGATCCACCCCAAAGTTGTCCAGCAAGGGAATGAAGATGGGCATAAAGATCACAATGATCTCGGTCCACTCCAGCGGCCAGCCCAGCACGAAAATGATCACCTGCGACAAAATCAGGAACTCGGTCTTGCTCAGGTTCATGGACATGACCCACTTTTCGACCAGTTCCTGTCCGCCCAGCAAGGCAAAAGCCGCCGAGAAAATCGCGCTGCCCACAAAGAGCCAGCACACCATGGCACTGGTCTTGGCGGTCAGGAAGACCGACTCCTTGACTTC
>CAZCSD010000043.1:0-22258 GCA_964501235.1 uncultured Polaromonas sp.
ACACTTGGCGGTCGACAAAGTTGTGCGGGCCAGTGGACGGGGGGTGAGCCATCTCCGGATTATCTCGCCGCAGTCGCTCATACCCGACCCAATCTGATTGAAAATCCAGGCTTTGTCGCCAAGTGCAAGCCACAAGCACCCGCCCCTCATGCGCAAGTATTGGCTCCTTTTCTCTCAAGCCGTCACCGTGTTGCTGGCGCTCTACTTCGTGGTGGCCACGCTCCAGCCGCAATGGCTGCGGCCACTGCCAGGCGGCGCCGGTACGGTGGCGGTGCTGCAGGCGCCGACCGGAAACACCCGCGCCGCAGCCACAGGCAGCTTCAGCAAAGCGGCCAAAGCCGCATCGGCTGCGGTGGTGAGCATCACGGCCAGCAAGGCCGGCACCCGGCAAAAACAGCTGGCCGACCCCTGGTTCCGCTTTTTCTTCGGCGACCAGGATCCGGCCGAAGCGCAGCAGGGCCTGGGCAGCGGGGTCATCGTCAGCACCGACGGCTACATCCTGACCAATCACCATGTGATCGAGGGGGCGGACAATATCGAAGTCACGCTTAACGACCAGCGCACAGCGCGCGCGCGACTGGTTGGCACCGACCCAGAGACCGACCTGGCCGTTCTGCGCATCGAGATGGGCCAGTTGCCCGCCATCGTGATGGGCAACTCGGACGAACTCGAAATCGGCGATCAGGTACTGGCCATCGGCAATCCCTTTGGCGTCGGTCAGACAGTGACCAGCGGCATCGTCAGCGCGCTCGGTCGCACCCAGCTGGGTATCAACGTGTTTGAAAACTTCATCCAGACCGATGCGGCCATCAACCCCGGCAACTCCGGCGGGGCGCTGGTCGACACCCAGGGCCATTTGCTGGGCATCAACACCGCCATCTACTCCCGCTCCGGCGGCTCGCTGGGCATCGGTTTTGCCATCCCGGTCTCGACCGCCCGGCAGGTGCTCGAGGCCATCGTGCGCGACGGGCGGGTCACCCGTGGCTGGATCGGCGTGGAGCCTCAGGAACTCAACCCGGAGCTGGTCCAGGCCTTCAATGTGAAGGCTCAGGAAGGGGTCATCATCACTGGGGTGCTGCAGAACGGTCCGGCCGCGCAGGCGGGGCTCAAGCCCGGCGATGTGATCACCTCGGTGGCCGGGCGGCCCGTCAAGAACGTATCGGAGTTGCTCAGCGCGGTAGCGGCGCTCAAGCCCGGCGAGGCGGCCCGCCTGGGTCTCGAGCGTCGCGAAGGGCGCGTCGATCTGAGTATCACACCGGGCACGCGGCCGACACCGAAGGTCGCGCGTTAAAGCGCTAGGGCGCCTCAGGGCTGGGCCGAATCCTGACCCGCAGCGTCCTCGCCGGAACTGTCGGCATCGGCTTTACTGGTGTGCTTGACGAACATCTGGGCCGCGATGATGCCTACCTCGTAGAGCGCGCCGACGACCGCCAGCAGCATGATCATCGAGCCGGCATCGGGCGGCGTGACCATGGCGGTCACCACCGCCGCACCGACCCAGAAATAACCGCGCCACTGGCGCAACTGTTCCGTTGAGACGATGCCCATGCGCACCAGCAAGATCACCGCCACCGGAACTTCGAAAGCCAGGCCAAAGGCCAGAAACATCCCGATGGCAAAGCTCAGATAGGCCTCAATATCGGGCGCAGCGGTGATGGATTTGGGCGCAAAGCCCTGAATAAAGGTAAAGACCTGACCGAAAACAAAGTAGTAGCAAAAAGCCACGCCGATGAAAAACAACGCAGTGCTCGAGATCACCAGGGGCAGAACCAGCCGCTTCTCATGGGAATACAGCCCCGGCGCCACAAAGGCCCAGACCTGGTAGAGCACAACGGGCAGGGCGAGCATGAAGGCCGCCAGAAAGAGGATCTTGATCGGCACCATGAAGGGCGAGATCACGTTGGTGGCAATCAGCGTTGCGCCTTGTGGCAACGTGGCCACCAGGGGTGCGGCCAGCAAGTCATACAGAGAGCCTGGGCCGGGGTAAAGCGCCAGGGCAATGGCCATGACGCCAATGGCCGCGATCGCCTTGATCAGCCGGTCGCGCAGCTCCATCAAATGCTGCACGAAGGGCTGTTCGGTGCCGGCCAGCTCGTCGGGCTTATCGTCTTGGGGGGAACTCATGGCGTGTCTCGGCGTGTCCGGCCCAGCGTCAAACCCGGGGGCCGGAGCGGGGGCGGTAGCGCGCCACCCGGGCGGCGCCGGAGAGGGCCCGGGTGCGCACGCCCGCGCGGGCCTTGTACCACTGGGGCATGGCTCCCTGCTTGAGCCGCCACTTCTTGCCCGGGTGCTTGTACTCGGGGAAGACCATCATGGGCGGCACATCGACCGGGGTGGCAGCCTGCTCAAGGGCGTGAGTGGCCTCGTTCCAGGACTGCTCGAAGTCCTGCGCCGAGCTTTGCACCGAACTTTGCACGTCCCGGGCGGCCGTTTCCACCGACTCCTTCATCTTTTTGAGCTCATCGAGTTCCATGGATCGATTGACCTCGGCACGGACATCGGCCATGTAACGCTGAGCTTTGCCGAGCAGAGCGCCCACCGTGCGGGCCACGCGCGGCAGCCTCTCGGGACCGATGACGATCAGCGCAACGACGCCGATCAAGGCCATCTTGGAAATGCCCAGCTCGATCATGGGTAACTTGAGGTAGACCCGCCCCCGGGGGGAGGCCGGTCGTCACAGGGAATCAGGACTTCGGGCGTGCCTGCACGTCGATGGTGTTCTTATCGTCGACGGCAGTAGCCGTCGTCTGATGCGGCACCTGGGCTGCCGCTGGCTTGGCAGGGTCGTCCGCCGGCGGTGCCGAAGCGCCTCCGTCCTTCATGCCGTCCTTAAAGCCCTTGACCGCACCGCCCAGATCCGAACCCAGATTCCTGAGCTTCTTGGTGCCAAACACCATGACCACAATGGCCAAAACGATGAGCCAATGCCAAATGGAAAACGAACCCATGATGTACTCCTCAAAATGCGCCGGGACTCGCCCGCGCCAGTTGCGAGCATTCTATAGGTCCTGAAACGGGCGCAAGGCCTGGCGGGCCGATGACCTTGAGCGGCCGGGGGTGCGCCGCTGCCGGTCAGCCGCGCAGCCAGGGCCGGGGGCCGCCCATGACATGCCAGTGCAGGTGGTGCACCTCCTGCCCGCCCTCGGCCCCGGTGTTGGTCAGGATGCGAAACCCGCCTTCAGGGTAGGGGCGGCAGCCCTGCTCCAAGGCCAGCCGCGGGGCCAAGGTCAATATGCGGCCCAGAAGGGCCTGATGCTCAGGCCCGACCTGGGCCATGGAGGGGATGTGCAGACGCGGGATGATGAGAAAGTGCACCGGCGCCCAAGGGTTGATGTCGTGGAAAGCATAAATCTCGTCGTCCTCGTAGACCTTGCGGCTGGGAATCTGGCCAGAGGCGATCTTGCAGAAGATGCAGGAGGCAGATGAATCATTCATGACGGGCTCAGCGATTGAGGGGAGGGATCTGCGGGCGGACGGCCCGCATTAAAACGCAGCCAGCCCTTGAGGCAGCGGTAGAGATACCACAGCAACACGATCAGGTAGGCCAACCATCCGGGAAAGAAAAAAAGCAGCCACAGCGGCGAGAGCAGCAGGAGCCAAAGCAGTGTCCACCAGAACGTGGCGATCATGTAACGGTGGTGCGCCAGGTAGACCGCGTCGACCTCGTCGCCACGTCGGATGTAATTGAGCAACAAGGCCACCACGGCCAGCGTACCCATGGAGAACCACGCCAGGGTATGCAGGCCATAGAGCACCTGCATCAGCATGCGGTCACCGCTGCTGCGGGGGGCGATGTATTGAGGAGGGTAGGACATGGGCGATGGGCGCGGTCTTTATGCGTCTAGGCCGGACTCGCGCGCCTGGGCCTTGCGCAAGGCTTTTTCTTCTAGACCCCCCTGCCCTTCGCGGCGCTCGAGTTCGGCCACAACCTCCGAAGGCTGCAGACCGAAGTGCGACAAAGCCACCAGGGTATGAAACCACAGATCAGCCACCTCAGCGATCAGGCGCTGACGGGCTTGCGCACTGTCGCTGCAGTCCAGATCCTTGGCCGCCATCACCACCTCGGTGGCCTCCTCGCCGATCTTCTTGAGAAAAGCATCGGGCGCGCGCGCAAACAAGCGCGCCACATAGCTGCGCTCAGGGTCGCCGCCCTGGGCCGGCTTGCGGCTCTCCAGCACAGCGGCCAGCCGGGCCAAGGTATCCTGGGAAGTCATGATGGCGTGGGGTATATTTTTTCGGGGTCCTTGAGTACCGGCTCGACACTGAGCCATCGGCCGGCCTCCAGGCGATGGAAAAAGCAGCTGTGCCGTCCGGTGTGGCAAGCGATGCCAGGCTCATGGCCGGTCTGGGTCACCTTGAGCAGCACCACATCGCGGTCGCAGTCGAGTCGGATTTCATGCACCTGCTGCACATGACCGGACTCCTCGCCCTTGAACCACAGGCGACCACGCGAACGGCTGAAATACACCGCCCGCCCCAGGTTCGCGGTCTGCTGCAGAGCCTGGCGATCCATCCAGGCAAACATCAGCACATCGCCCGAGGACGCCTCCTGGGCGATCACCGGTACCAGCCCTTGAGCGTCCCATCGGACCTGATCCAGCCATTCCATAACGCGATCTTATAGGCGAACCACAATGCCGCGTGCGGCCATGTGCTGTTTGACCTGACGGACGGTGAAATGCCCATAGTGGAAGATGCTGGCAGCCAGCACCGCATCGGCTGCGCCCTGCTGCACCCCATCGGCCAGATGATCGAGTGTGCCGGCGCCGCCGGAAGCAATCACGGGCACACTGACAGCCTGGCTGACCGCCCTGGTCAGGGCCAGGTCAAAGCCGCTTCGGGTACCGTCGCGATCCATGCTGGTGAGCAAAATCTCACCGGCGCCGCGTCGCGCCATTTCTGTCGCCCAAGCCACCGCATCGAGTCCGGTGTTCTTGCGGCCACCATGGCTATATACATCCCAGCCGGGCCCGACCGGCCGGCCCCGTTCATCGCGGCGCTGCGCCTGCTCGGCCGTCCTTTGCTTGGCATCAATGGCCACCACGATGCACTGCGAGCCGTATTTGTCAGCGGCAGCGGAAATCAGCTGCGGCTGGGCGATCGCCGCTGAGTTAAAGCTGGTCTTGTCGGCGCCAGCATTGAGCAGACGCCGCACATCCTCGACAGAGCGCACGCCGCCGCCGACGGTCAGCGGAATGAAGACCTGGGAGGCGACTGCTTCGATGATGGGCAAGATCAGATCCCGGCCGTCGCTGGTGGCGGTGATGTCGAGGAAGGTCAGCTCGTCCACCCCCTGCTCGTTGTAGCGGGCAGCAATTTCTACCGGATCGCCAGCGTCGCGCAGCTCGACGAAATTGACGCCCTTGACCACCCGTCCACCGGTGACATCGAGGCAGGCAATGATGCGTTTGGCTAGCATGAGGCAGGAAGCGCCGGCAGGGGCCGACGGCAAACAGGGAAGGGGCAGACGGTCAGAGACCGAGTTCGTCGGCGCGCGCTTGCGCCTTGATGAAATCGAGGTCGCCAGTGTAGATGGATCGCCCGCAGATGACGCCTTCGATGCCCTCGTCCTCAACGGCGCAGAGGGCTTCGATATCGCTCATGCCCGACAGCCCCCCCGAGGCAATCACCGGAATGGACAGGGCCTGGGCCAGGCGCACGGTGGCCTCGATATTGATGCCCGTAAGCATGCCATCGCGGCCGATGTCGGTGTAGATGATGGACTCGACACCGTAGTCCTCGAACTTTCGGGCCAGATCGACCACCTCGTGCCCGGTGAGCTTGCTCCAGCCATCGGTGGCCACCTTGCCGTCCTTGGCATCGAGCCCGACAATGATGTGACCGCCGAAGGCGCTGCAGGCGTCCTGTAGAAAGCCCGGATTTTTGACCGCAGCGGTGCCGATGATGACATAGCGCAGGCCTGCATCGAGATAGCGCTCAATCGTGTCGAGGTCGCGAATGCCGCCACCGAGCTGGACGTCGATCTCGCTGCCGACCTCGCGCAGGATCTTGCGTATGGCCTGCTCATTCTTGGGTTTGCCGGCAAAAGCCCCATTGAGGTCCACCAGATGCAAGCGGCGAGCGCCCTGGTCCAGCCAGGTGCGGGCCATGGCGGCCGGGTCTTCGCCGAAATGGGTGGCCTGGTCCATATCGCCCTGCTTGAGGCGAACACACTGACCGTCCTTGAGGTCAATGGCAGGTATCAGCAGCATGATGAAGCGGACACGGCGAAAGGGGCGGGCGCAGGAAGATGGGCGTGGGTAATCCCTGGGGGTCAGGGTTGCCAGGAAAGAAAGTTGCGATAGAGGGCCAAACCGTGCTCAGCGCTTTTTTCGGGGTGAAACTGCGTTGCGAAAATATTATCCCTGCCGATGGCGGCGGTAAAGCGCCCCCCATAGTCGGCCTCGCCCACAGTGTGGCGCGCATCAGACGGCTGGGCGTAATAACTGTGGACGAAGTAAAACCAGGCCCCGTCCGGCACACCCGACCAGAGAACATGGGGTTTCCCCTGATGGCTGTGCAGGACTTGGTTCCAGCCCATCTGCGGAACCTTCAGGCGCCCTCCGTCGGGCCCCAGCCCGCCTTGGAAACGCAGCACCTGGCCGGGAATCAGTCCCAGACCCGGGGTGGGCAGCCCCTGCAAGCCCTCCTGACTGCTGTCGAGCAGCATCTGCATCCCAACGCAGACGCCAAAGAGGGGCTTGACGGCCGCCGCCTGCAACACCGCCTGCCGCAGGCCAGCCTGCTCCAGGGCCCGCATGCAGTCGTGCATGGCACCCTGACCGGGCAGGATGAGGCGGTCGGCTGCGGACAAGACGGAGGCCTCAGAAGTCACCCGCACCCGCCAGTCAGTGCCGGCCGCAGCCTTTTCGACCGCCTGCCAGACCGAGCGCAAGTTACCCGCGCCGTAATCGACAACCGCAACGAAAGGGGCAGACATCGCCATGAAACCGGCGGGCCAATCCTAGAGGGAGCCCTTGGTCGAGGCGATCACGCCGCTTGCCCGCGGATCAATCTCCAGCGCCATGCGCAGCGCACGGGCAAAGGCTTTGAACACCGTCTCGGCCTGGTGGTGGGCGTTCTCCCCGCGCAGGTTGTCGATGTGCAGCGTGATGAAGGCGTGATTGACCAAGCCCTGAAAGAACTCATAGGTGAGTTGGGTGTCGAACTGGCCGATCATGCCGCTGCGAAACGGCACGTCCATGTGCAGACCCGGCCGGCCGGAAAAGTCGACCACCACGCGCGAGAGCGCCTCATCGAGCGGCACATAGGCATGCCCATACCGACGCAGGCCGCGCTTGTCGCCAACCGCCTGCGCCAGGGCCTGCCCCAGAGTGATACCCACATCCTCCACCGTGTGATGGCCGTCGATATGCAGATCGCCCTCGGCCTTGATGTCCAAATCGATCAGGCCGTGACGCGCAATCTGGTCGAGCATGTGGTCAAAAAAACCAATGCCGGTGGCCAATTGCGAGCGGCCCGAGCCGTCGAGGTTGATCGAGACATGAATACGCGTCTCATTGGTGCTGCGGCTGACCGAGGCGGTACGGGGAGGCGTTGTGCTCATAGGCTGTGCCCAAGGGCTTGAAGCAGTTGCTGATTTTCCTGGGCGGTACCCACTGTCAGGCGCAGGCAATTGGCCAGCAAAGGATGCATTTTAGAAATGTTCTTGACGAGCACGCCTCTGGACTTCAGGCTCTGGAAGACCTGCGACGCACGGTCCCCCGCGCCGGCCAATCGCACCAGGATCATGTTGGCATCGCTGGGAAAGGGCTGCACCCCCGGCAAGGCTGCGAGCGCAGCCATCAGGCGCTCTCGCTGGCTCACCACCTCGCGCGCCTGCGACGCAAACACATCGGCGTGTTCAAGGGCAAACAGGGCACACTCGCTGTTGAGCATGCTCACGTTATAGGGAGGCCTGACCTTGTCGATTTCGGCAATCAGGGCGCGCGGCCCCATCAGATAACCCAGACGCACCCCGGCCAGGCCGAACTTGCTCAGGGTACGCATGAGCAACACATGGTCGCGCACGCCGATGCGATCGATGAAGCTGCGGCCGGCAAAGGGTTGGTACGCCTCGTCGATCACCACCAGCCCCCCACTGTCTTGCACCGCCTCGATCACCGCCTCCAAGTCAGAGGCGTCCCAACAGTTAGCCGTAGGGTTGTTCGGATAGGCCAAGTAGGTCAGGGCCGGGCGGTGCTGCGCGATGGCCGCCAGCATGGCGGGCCGATCGAGCTTGAAATCGGCGGTCAGAGGTACACCGACAAAACCCAGGCCCTGCAACTGGGCACTCATGGCGTACATGACGAAGCCCGGGACCGGGGCCAGCACCACGGCACCGGGTAAGTCGCAGGCCATAGCCAGCAGGGAAATCAACTCGTCCGAGCCGTTGCCCATCATCAGGTCGAACCCCTCGGGCAGTCCGGCATGGGCCGCCAGGGCGCGGCGCAACTCATGGATCCGACCGTCGGGATAACGATTGATCGGCAGACGGCCGAGGCGCTGCCCCAGTTCGGCCTGCAAGCGGGGGGGCAGAAGATGCGGGTTTTCCATCGCATCGAGTTTGACCAGGCCGGCCGAGTCCTGGATTGCATAGGCCTGCATGGACTGCACGTCCTGCCGGATCAGGCGCGCCAGCCGCGGATGCAAGGCCCCGCTCATGAGGAGCCCCGCATCGGCGGTACCGGCTGCAGACGCAATTCAGCGGCGCGTGCATGCGCTTGCAGACCCTCGCCGTAAGCCAATTCAGCGGCCGTACGGCCCAAGGTCTGGGCGCCGGCCGCGCTGACCTCGATCAGGCTCGAGCGCTTTTGAAAATCGTAGACCCCCAGCGGGCTGGAAAAACGGGCGGTGCCGCTGGTGGGCAACACATGGTTGGGCCCGGCGCAGTAGTCGCCCAGCGATTCGCTGGTGTAGGCGCCCATGAAGATGGCGCCAGCATGGCGCAACAAGGGCTCCCAGCGCTGCGGCTCGCAGCTGGAAATCTCCAGATGCTCAGGCGCAATCCGGTTGCTCAGGGCGCAGGCCTCCTGCATGTCGCGGGTGAGGATGAGCGCACCGCGCTCATTGAGGCTGGTGGCGATGATCTGGCGCCGTGGCATCTGCGGCAGCAGGCGGTCTATCGCTTCCTGCACGGCGTCAATGAAGGCCGGGTCCGGGCACAAAAGAAGACTCTGGGCTAATTCGTCGTGCTCGGCCTGGGAAAACAGGTCCATCGCGACCCAGTCGGCCGGCGTGCTGCCATCGGCGAGCACCAAGATCTCGCTCGGCCCAGCGATCATGTCAATGCCAACGGTGCCAAACACCCGTCGCTTGGCACTGGCCACATAGGCATTACCCGGGCCGGTGATTTTGTCCACCCGGGCAACCGTGTCAGTTCCGTAGGCCAGTGCCGCCACCGCCTGGGCACCGCCTATGGTGAAGGCACGGCTGACGCCGGCCACATGCGCCGCGGCCAGCACCAGCCGATTGCGCGCCGCGGCCTGAACCTTTCCGCCCGTTCCACCCGCGGCCAGACTTCCCTGCACCGGCGTGGGCACCACCATGACGATTTCTTGGACGCCGGCCACATGAGCGGGCACCGCATTCATGATCAGGCTGGAGGGGTAAGCGGCCTTGCCGCCGGGCACATAAATGCCCACCCGGTCCAGGGGCGTGACCTTCTGCCCCAAAAGCGTGCCGTCCTCATCGCGGTAGGACCAGCTCTGGCCGCAGGCCTGTTTCTGCGCCTCGTGGTAGCGACGCACCCGGTCGGCGGCATCCTGCAAGGCCTGCTGCTGCGCCGGCGCCAGCGATTCAAACGCGGCGCGAAACTCATGCGCTGCGATTTCGAGGTCGGCCATGCGCGTGACCTGCAGGCCGTCAAAACGACGGGTGTAGTCAAGCACCGCCTCATCGCCACGACGCCGTACATCGGCCAGGATGTCAGAGACCCGCTGCTCGATGGCCTGATCGGTCTCGGACGACCAGTGCAGACGCCGGGCAAAAGCGGCTTCAAAGCCGGCCTCGGCCGTACTGAGCCTGATGGGGGTGGCCTTGGAACTCATGCAGACCTGCCCGTGGCTGCGGCGAACGCATCGATCAGGGCCCGGATCGGGGCCTGCTTGAGCTTGAGCGCCGTCTGGTTGATCACCAGACGCGCGCTGATGTCCATGATGCGCTCGACCTCCACCAGCTGATTGGCACGCAGCGTGCCGCCGGTGGAAACCAGGTCCACGATGGCATCGGCCAAGCCGGTCAGCGGAGCCAACTCCATGCTGCCGTAGAGCTTGATGAGATCGACATGCACGCCCTTGGCAGCAAAAAAGCCACGGGAAATCGATACATACTTGGTCGCCACCCTGAGCCGCGCGCCCTGCCGTACCGCCGCCGCATAGTCAAAACCCTCACGCACCGCCACACTGATGCGGCAGCGGGCAATCTGTAAATCCAGAGGCTGGTACAGGCCCTCGCCGCCCGACTCGAGCAGGGTGTCTTTGCCCACCACACCCAGGTCGGCGCCGCCGTGCTGCACATAGGTGGGCACGTCGGTAGCGCGCACCAAAACCACCCGCACATCGGATCGGCTGGTGGCCAAGATCAGCTTGCGAGACGTGTCGGGATCGTCAAGCACTTCGATGCCCGCCGCCCGCAGCAGGGGCTGGGTCTCGTCGTAAATACGCCCCTTCGAGAGTGCCAGCGTGATCATGGACAAGCCCTCCTGGCTCGGCCGGACTCGCCCGAACAGGCCACACATGCGCGCCGGTGGCCACCCCTGCTGTCAAGCAAACTGTGGATCATCATCGAACCCTCTCGATATCGGCGCCCAAGCCTTGCAGCTTGAGCTCCATGCGATCGTAGCCGCGGTCGAGATGGTAGATGCGGTCGACCACCGTCTGGCCTTGGGCCACCAGGCCGGCGATGACCAGGCTGGCCGAGGCGCGCAAATCGGTGGCCATGACCGTCGCGCCGGACAGACGCTCGACCCCCTCGATCAGGGCCACCTTGCCGTCGATCTGGATGTTGGCCCCAAGGCGCAGCATCTCATTGACATGCATGAAGCGATTTTCGAAGATGGTCTCAGTCACCCGGCTGCTGCCCTTGGCAATGGCATTGAGCGCCATGAACTGCGCCTGCATGTCGGTGGGAAAGCCCGGGTATTCGGTGGTGCGAAAGCTCTGGGCTTTCAAGCGCCCTTCGCTCTGGATACGGATAAAGCCCTGACCCGATTCGATCAGCGCGCCAGCGGCCTGCAGCTTTTCAATGACCGCCTCGAGGTGATCGGCCCGGCCGTTCTTGAGCACCGCTTGGCCGCCAGCGGCGGCCACCGCACAGAGGAAGGTGCCGGTTTCGATGCGGTCGGACACCACCTCGTGGGTGCATGCGTGCAGCTGGGTGACACCCTGGATACGAATCCGGCTGGTGCCGTGGCCCTCAATACGCGCACCCATGCGGATGAGCATTTCGGCCAGATCGGTGACCTCCGGCTCCTGGGCCGCGTTTTCAAGCACCGTCTCGCCTTCGGCCAGGCAGGCCGCCATGAGAAAGTTCTCCGTGCCGGTAACGGTGATCATGTCGGTGGTGATGCGCGCCCCGTGCAGTCGGCTTCGACCGCCCGCCAAGCTGGCGACCATGTAGCCGTGCTCAACCCGAATATCGGCCCCCATGGCCTGCAGCCCGCGGATATGCTGGTCCACCGGACGCGAGCCGATGGCGCAGCCCCCAGGCAGCGAGACCGTGGCCCGACCGAAGCGCGCCAACAAGGGGCCCAAGGCCAGCACCGACGCCCGCATGGTCTTGACCAGTTCGTAGGGGGCCTCGGGCTTGTCCAGGCCCGAAGCATCGATACGCAGCACCGAAGGCTCCTGTGCGTCACGGGCCGCGCTCACGCCCATATGGGTGATCAGCTTGAGCATGGTGGCCACATCCTGTAGACGTGGCACATTGCGTAGAACCACAGGCTCGGCCGTGAGCAGGGCGGCGCAGAGCTCGGGCAGAGCCGCGTTCTTGGCGCCGGCCACCTCGACCGCGCCGCTGAGCTGACGTCCACCACGGATGAGAAGCTTGTCCATTCAGCGACCGTTCTGCGCAGCCCACTCGGCCGGCGTGTAGGTCTTCATCGACAAGGCGTGCACCTCGTCGGTCTGCATGCGCTGCCCCAATGTAGCGTAGACCCGCTGATGGCGCCAGACCGGGCGTCGGCCCTCGAATTCGGAGGAAACCACCACGGCCGACCAATGCCGTCCGTCGCCTTCAACCGTCAGATGCGCGCAGGACAAATCTTGAGCGATGAGGGCTTTGAGTTCTTCAGCGGTCATAGGCAATCAACCTCGGATCTTGTAGCCGATACGCAGCAGATGCAAGGCCACCGCACTGACCGCCAGCCAGGCCGTGCCGACCAAGGCCAGGCTGATCCAGGGAGACACATCACTGTGACCGAGAAAGCCATAGCGAAAGCCATCGATCATGTAGAAAAACGGATTGAGGTGGCTGGCCGACTGCCAGAAATCAGGCAAAGAATGGATGGAATAAAAAACGCCGGAGAGAAAGGTCATGGGCATGATGATGAAGTTTTGAAAGGCGGCCATCTGATCGAACTTTTCAGACCACAAGCCCGCGATCAATCCCAAAGCCGCCAAGAGTCCCGCACCGAGCAGGCCGAAGACGGCGATCCAGACCGGCGCCGCCCAGGGCAAACCGGAAAACCAGACGGTAACCAGCAATACGCCCAGGCCCACGGCCAGCCCGCGGAGGACGGAAGAAAGAATGTAGGCGCAGAACCAGTGCCAGGGCGAGAGCGGCGTGAGCAAAATAAAGACCAAATTGCCCATCATCTTGCTCTGTATCAGAGAGGAGGAGCTGTTGGCGAAGGCATTTTGCAACACACTCATCATCACCAGACCGGGAATCAAAAAGTCCGTATAGCCCACGCCGGGATACACCTGCACCCGGTCTTCCAGAACATGGCCGAAGATGAGCAGGTACATCAAGGCGGTGAGCACCGGCGCCGCTACGGTCTGGAAGGCCACGCGCCAAAAACGCAGCACTTCCTTGTAAAGCAGGGTCAGCCAGCCGGTCATCGGGCCTCCGCAAGGGCGCCGCCGGGGCCTTGTCCGCCCATGACGTCCAGGAACACATCCTCCAAGTCCGCCTTGCGGATCTCCACATCCTGGGCGTGCAGACCGGCCTGACGCAGCACGGCCAGGTGGGCTTCGATCTCGGCCGCATCATGGGCGGGAAGCTGCACGACCCGGCCGGTCACGCGGGCCTTGGCCGCCAGCGCCGGCGGCAACGCTTGATCGAGCTTGAAGCGCAGCACATTGGAGGAGGCCGCCCTGAGCAAATCTGTGGTCGATGACAAGGCCACCACCCGCCCCGCCTTGAGCATAGCGAGGCGACTGCACAGCGCCTCTGCCTCTTCCAGGTAATGCGTGGTCAGCAGTACCGTGCTGCCCTCGCGATTGAGGCGGGCGATAAACTGCCAGAGGGTTTGTCGCAATTCCACATCCACGCCCGCAGTGGGCTCGTCGAGCACGATAACCGGTGGCTTGTGCACCAGGGCCTGGGCCACCAGCACGCGCCGCTTCATGCCCCCGGAGAGTTGCCGCATATTGGCCCCCGCCTTGTCTGCCAGACCCAGGCTCTGCAGGAGTTCGTCAATCCATGCCTCGTTTTTGCTCACCCCAAAATAGCCGGACTGGATGCGCAGCGTCTCACGCACGGTGAAGAAAGGGTCGAAAACCAATTCCTGCGGCACCACGCCCAGGCAGCGCCTGGCCTGTGCGAAATCGACGCCCACATCAAAACCGTGTACGCATACGCGGCCAGAGCTGGGGCGGGACAGGCCCGCCAAAATGCTGATCAGGGTGGTCTTGCCGGCCCCGTTGGGGCCCAGCAGGCCGAAGAATTCGCCCTGCTCTATCTCGAAACTGACCTGGTCCAGGGCCTGAACCGTCGCCCCGCCCCCGCGTGATCGATACTGCTTGGAGACGGACTGAAAAGAGATCGCGGCCATGAAAACGGCTATTTTAGGCGGGGCCGAACGACGGCCCGTGCGGGACAAGGCAAGTTCAAGCGCTCAGGCTACGGGCAGTAGATCGGAGACACCGTAGAGAACCGCGAGTTGGCGCAAACGCTCAGGCAGATGGTCAACCCGAAACTCCAGCCCCATGGCCACCACGGCCCGACGACAGTCAAGCAGGACCGCCAGCGCCGATGAGTCAAACTGCTGCAAGGCGCCGGCATCGACTCGCACCACCAAGGCCAGCTTGCGGCTCAGGGTCAGAGCCTTTCGCAGAGCCAGCGCACAATTGGTCGCGCGTTCGTGGATCACGACGGCCGGCAGCCGCAGTTCGTGCGCTTGGCCCGCGAGCGTCGCCGCTGGATCGCTCATGAGGATCAAGCCTTTTTAGCCGCCAGGGCGCTGGATTTATTGCGCTCGGCCAACGAGTGGATCAAGCCATCGACACCGCGCGCCGAGATCTCCTGAGCAAACTGCGTGCGGTAATTTTCAACCAACCAAACGCCCAACACATTGAGGTCGTATATGCGCCAGCCGGTCGGGGTCTTTTCCATGCGGTAATCCAACTGGATCGGATCGCCGCGGCCGATCACCTCCGAGCGCACGACCACCTCGGTGTCCGTCGGACTGGCCCGCAGAGGCTTGACCGACACGGTCTGATCTTTCACCTGGCTGATCGCGCCGGAGTAGGTGCGCACCAGCAGGACTTTGAACTCTTCCTGCAAACGCTTTTGCTGCTCGGGCGTGGCCTGCCGCCAGCTGCGTCCCACGGCCGAGGCGGTCATGCGGGTGAAATTGACATGGGGCATGATCTTGTCGTCCACAAAGGCGGCGACCTTGCGGGTGTCGCCCGCCTGAACGTCCTTGTCGATGCGGATGGTCTGCAGAACTTCAGCCGAAAGACGTTTGATCAACTGATCGGGCGCCTCGGGTGTCTGGGCCGAGACCGAGATGGCCACAGCCCCCAGCAGCCCGAGCAAAAAGAGGCGGCGCAAAGGCGCAAAAGGGTTCATAAAGATTCTCCTGTCACTTCAGTCGGATGACCGGCCCGACCTGAGGCGTCTGCGGCACCGGCTCCGGCAAATCGTATCGCTCCTCGACCTCCTGGGGCTGCTCCGAACTTGCCCCGGACACCCGGCGGCGCTGCAAATAGGCGTCGCGAACGAAGATATAGCGGTCCAACGCGGCCGAATCCAGGATCCGACTGGCCTCGAGCAGACCGGCGCGCTGGTCCACCACCCGCAACATCGTGAGCCCGGTGCGAGCATCGCTGCTGCCGACCTGACCGATCAGGTCGCCCTTGAAATCAAGCGGCAGTCCAGCCGTGTCCCTCACCGTCGAAGGACCCAGCAGCGGCAGCACCAGGTAGGGGCCGGTGGGCACACCCCACCGGCCCAGGGTCTTGCCAAAATCCTCGCGCCGGCGCTGCAAGCCGACGTCGGAGGCCACATCCACCAAGCCCAACAGACCCACGGTGGAATTGACCAACACCCGTCCCGTCATTTCAGCCGATTCACGCGGCTTGAACTGCAGCACGTTGTTGACCAAAGACCAGACATCGGAGAGATTGCCAAAGAAGTTGTTGACGCCGGTGCGAACCACTTCGGGGACCGCAGCCCGATAGCCCCTGGCAACCGGCTGCAAGACGGCCTCATCGACCGCCTCGTTAAATCGCCAGACTTGCCGGTTGTAGCCCTCCCAGGGGTCGCGAGGGTCGGTGCTGGCGTTTGAGACAGTGGCGCAACCGGCCAGCAGGAGCTGGAGCGCCAGGAGCGCGCACAAAAAGGCACGACCGAGCCCCGCATGCCTCATGGCTTGGCGCCCGAGGAAGGCGCAGCGTCTGCGGCCTTGTTATAGAGAAACTGACTGATCAGGTTTTCAAGCACCACCGCCGATTGCGTGGTGGTAATCAAATCTCCGGCCGCCAAATTCTTGTCGGCGGCGCCCGCCTCAATACCGATGTACTGCTCCCCGAGCAGGCCGCTGGTGAGAATCTTGAGCGAGCTGTCCTTGGGGAAGACATAGCGCTTGTCCAAGGCCAGGCGCACGCTGGCCTGGTAGTTGTTGTCGTCAAAGCTGATGGACTCGACACGGCCCACCACCACGCCAGAGCTCTTGACCGCCGCGCGCGGCTTGAGGCCGCCAATGTTGTCGAAGCGGGCCTGCACCGCATAGGTGTTGTCTACCAGACTGAGGGTGAGCAAATTGGCCGCCTTCAAGGACAAAAACAAAAGCGCAGCGGCGCCAATGACGACGAACAGACCCACCCACGGATCTTTGCTGGAGCGTTGCATAAGGGCTTTCAGAATCGGCCGTTGATGTCACTCAAACGGATTTCGGTGGCGAGGGGATGACAGACCAAGACCCTTCCCACAAAGACACATATTTTCTCATGTTCGGCATGCCCGGTAAGCCGGGGCGGAAAGCCCGAGTCAAATGCTGAACATCGCGGCAGTCAGAAGGAAATCGAGCCCCAGAACCGCCAGGGAGGCCTGAACCACCGTCCGGGTGGTGGCTCGCGCCACCCCCTCCGGGGTGGCCTGAGCCTCGTAGCCCTGATAGAGGGCGACAAAGGTCACGGTGACTCCAAAAACCATGCTTTTGATGACACCATTGCCGACATCGCGCAGCGCATCGACCCCGGCCTGCATCTGGCTCCAAAAGGAGCCGGGATCGACCCCGATCATGACCACGCCCACCAGCCAGCCGCCCAGAATACCGACCGCGCTGAAGACCGCGGCCAAGAGCGGCATGGCAACGATGCCGCCCCACAGCCGGGGGGCCAGAATGCGTCGCACCGGATCGACAGCCATCATTTCCATCGCCGATAGCTGCTCGCCGGCCTTCATCAGGCCAATCTCGGCCGTCAAAGCGGTACCGGCCCGCCCTGCGAACAAGAGGGCCGTGACCACCGGTCCGAGTTCACGCACCAAGCTAAGAGCGACCAACAAACCGAGCGCCTCGGCCGAACCATAGCGTTGCAAGGTGTAGTAACCCTGCAAGCCCAGCACAAAGCCGACAAACAAACCCGACACCGTGATGATGGCCAGAGAGTGATTGCCCAGGAAGAAGATCTGATCGCGCACCAATCCGAAGCGCCGCAAGGTGGGCCCAGAAATGGCAGACAGGCGCAGAAACAGGCGCGCGGCATGGCCCCAATCGGCCAATTTGCCGCGCGTGACAAAACCGATGTCAGACAGCCAAGCCCTACCGCCTTTCATCGCCACCCCTTGCGCGCTGAACCGGCCGCTGCTGGACCGAAATCGACCGCGGCCGATTCGGCCGGATAGTGAAACTTCACCGGTCCCTGGCTTTGGGCGTGCACAAACTGGTACACCAGGGGATCGGTGGAGTGCATCACCTCCTCGGGAGTGCCCTCGGCAGCAATCACGCCGTTGGCCAAAATCACCACCCGGTCAGCAATGCGGAAGGTTTCTTCCAGATCGTGCGACACCACCACGGTGGTGATCCCCAGGGTGTCATTGAGCTGGCGGATCAACTGAGCAGCCGTGCCCAGGGAAATCGGGTCCAGCCCGGCGAAGGGTTCGTCGTACATGATGAGTTCGGGATCGAGCGCAATGGCCCGCGCCAGCGCCACCCGTCGAGCCATACCGCCGGAAATCTGTGAAGGCATCAGGTCGCGCGCCCCTCGCAGGCCCACCGCATCGAGCTTCATCAGCACGATATCGCGTATCAGCGCCGGACTTAAGGAGGTGTGTTCACGCAGAGGAAAAGCTACATTGTCGAAAACGCTAAGGTCGGTAAAGAGCGCCCCAAACTGGAACAGCATCCCCATGCGCCGACGCATGGCATACAAGCCCGCACTGTCCATCAAGCCAACGTCCTGGCCGTCAAAAAGCACCTGGCCGGCACTGGCTCTCTGCTGACCGCCGATAAGGCGCAGCACCGTGGTCTTGCCGCCTCCGGAGGCCCCCATCAAGGCCGTGACCTTGCCCCTGGGCACCGACAAATGCATGCGGTCGAGAATGACCCGGTCGGCCACCGTCCCGGGATAGGCAAAGGTGACCTCCCGAAACTGGACCAAATCAACAGGGGTGTCGGACGAATCGGACATGAGATGACGCCGGAGCTTGGCCGACGACGAGAGCAAACAGGGGCGTAATCATAGCGGCCGCATCCAGGCGCCTCACGGGGCTAAGGCGCAATAGACTGCGGCGCTCCACGGCCCCGGACGGGCCAGGAATGTATGCGTACTGCGCCCTCGAGACGATGGGCCGGACCCCATCAGCCAGGCATCAGCGCGGCAGATCGGAGTGGCCCATGAGGAACTCGTCAACGGCCCTGGCAGCTTGGCGACCCTCGCGGATCGCCCACACCACCAAAGACTGGCCGCGCCGTACATCACCGGCGGCGAAGACCTTGGGCACGTTGGTGATGTAGCCCCCCGTAAAGTCGGTGCTTGCACGGGCGTTGCCGCGTGCGTCCTTGTCCACACCGAAGGCTTCGAGCACGGTAGCCAACGGATTAACAAACCCCATGGCCAGCAACACCAGATCGGCGCGATGCTCCTCCTCGGTCCCCGGCACTTCGACCAGCTTGCCGTCCTTCGTCTCGACACGCACCGTCTGCAAAGCGCTTACCTTGCCCCCCTTGCCCAGGAAGGCCTTGGTGGAGATGGCAAATTCACGGTCGCAGCCCTCCTCGTGGCTGGAACTGGTGCGCAACTTGAGGGGCCAATAGGGCCAGACCAAGGGCTTGTTCTCCTCCTCCGGGGGCTGCGGCATGACCTCAAATTGCTTGACACTGGCCGCGCCGTGGCGGTTGCTGGTGCCCACGCAGTCCGAACCGGTATCGCCACCGCCGATGACGATGACATGCTTGCCATCGGCGCGCAGTTGCTGACGCAGGGTATCGCCCGCATTGACCTTGTTTTGCTGCGGCAGAAACTCCATGGCGAAGTGAATGCCGTCGAGATCGCGGCCAGGCACCGGCAAGTCGCGACTTTGCTCACTGCCGGCGGCCAAGACCACCGCGTCGTACTCGCGCATCAGCTGATCGGCGCTGACCGTCTCGCGGGCATCGTTGGTTACCCGGCTGCCCGGCCCCTGCGGGGGGAGAGCGCCCACCAACACACCAGTCTTAAAAACCACGCCCTCGGCCTGCATCTGCTCGACCCGCCGATCGATATGGCTTTTTTCCATCTTGAAGTCCGGGATGCCATACCGCAGCAGTCCACCAATACGGCTGTTCTTTTCGAACACCGTGACATCATGACCGGCCCGGGCCAACTGCTGGGCCGCAGCCAATCCCGCGGGACCCGAGCCGATGACAGCGACCTTGCGCCCCGTCTTGTGGCGGGGCAGTTGCGGCACCACCCAGCCCTCCGCCCAGCCACGATCGATGATGGCGTGCTCGATGGATTTGATGCCCACAGCATCATCATTGACATTGAGGGTGCAAGCCGCCTCGCAAGGCGCTGGGCAGATACGGCCGGTGAACTCCGGAAAATTATTGGTGCTGTGCAACACCATCAAGGCATTCTTCCAGTCGCCCTGGTAAACCAGGTCATTGAAGTCCGGGATGATGTTATTGACCGGGCAACCGCTGTTGCAAAACGGCGTGCCGCAGTCCATGCAACGGGCCGCCTGTTTCTTGGACTGAGTTTCGTCGAGGGTGAGCACGAACTCACGGTAATGCTTTACACGCTCCTCTACGGGCTTGTAGCCCTCTTCGATACGCTCGAACTCCATGAAGCCAGTGACTTTTCCCATGATGTTTCCTCTGTGATCGGTCGGTAGGCTCAGGCCGCGACGGTCTGGGCCGATTGCGCTGCCTTGCGGGCATTGATTTCGCCGAGGGCGCGCTTGTACTCGTTGGGAAAGACCTTGACAAACTTTGAGCGCACGCTGTCCCACTGGTCGAGCAGGGAGCGGGCGCGCTGGCTACCGGTCCATTTGAAATGGTCTTCCAAGAGCTTGCGCAGCAAGGCCTCATCACTCTGGTCTTTGTGCCAGAACTTGCGATCTATCTGGGCCTGTTGTTCGGCCGTGGTCAGCACCTTTTCCAAACTGACCATGGCCGTGTTGCAGCGCGAGGCAAACTGACCGTCCTCGTCATAGACATAAGCCAGTCCGCCCGACATGCCCGCCGCAAAATTGCGCCCGGTCTGCCCCAGCACCGCCACCGTGCCACCGGTCATGTACTCGCATCCGTGGTCACCCGTGCCCTCGACCACCGCCGTGGCGCCGGAGAGTCGCACGGCAAAGCGCTCGCCGGCCACACCCGCAAAAAACGCTTCGCCTGAAGTGGCGCCATACATCACCGTATTGCCCACGATGATGTTGCGCGCGGCCACGCCGCGGAAATCCAGGCTCGGCCGCACCACCACTCGGCCGCCGGAGAGGCCCTTGCCGGTGTAGTCATTGGCATCGCCGATCAGGTAAAGGGTGATCCCTTGCGCCAGGAAGGCGCCAAAAGACTGCCCGCCGGTACCCTCGAGCTGTATGCGCAGGGTGTCATCGGGCAAGCCCTCGGGGCGATGGCGAATCAGCTCGCCCGAAAGCATGGCGCCGACCGTGCGGTTGACGTTGCGGGCCACCTCCATGAACTGCACCTTCTCGCCCTTTTCGAGGGCCGCGCGCGATTTCTCGATCAGCCGCACATCCAGGGCCTTGTCCAGGCCGTGGTCCTGCGACATGACGTGCAGGCGAGGTACATCGTTTGGCACTGCCGGCTGATGGAAGAGGCGACTGAAGTCCAGCCCCCGCGCTTTCCAGTGCGAGACCCCCTTGCTCATATCCAGCAGATCGGAACGGCCAACCAGATCATCGAACTTGCGCAGACCCAGCTGGGCCATGATCTGCCGCGCCTCCTCGGCGACGAAGAAAAAGTAATTGACCACGTGCTCGGGCTTGCCGGCGAACTTTTTACGCAGTACTGGGTCCTGGGTGGCCACCCCTACCGGACAGGTGTTGAGATGGCACTTGCGCATCATGATGCAGCCCTCGACCACCAGCGGCGCAGTGGCAAAGCCAAATTCGTCGGCGCCGAGCAAGGCGGCGATCACCACATCGCGACCGGTTTTCATCTGACCATCCGCCTGCACGCGGATGCGGCCGCGCAAGCGGTTGAGCACCAGGGTCTGCTGAGTCTCGGCCAGGCCGATCTCCCAGGGCGAGCCAGCGTGCTTGATGGACGACCAGGGCGAGGCGCCCGTGCCACCATCGTGGCCGGCAATCACCACATGGTCGGCCTTGGCCTTGGCCACACCGGCGGCAATCGTACCGACGCCGACTTCAGAGACCAGCTTGACGCTGATACTGGCTGTGGGCGTAACGTTCTTGAGGTCGTGGATCAGCTGGGCCAAATCCTCGATGGAATAGATGTCGTGGTGTGGCGGCGGCGAGATCAGGCCAACGCCAGGCACCGAATAGCGCAATTGGCCGATGTACTCAGAGACCTTGCCGCCGGGCAGCTGACCGCCCTCGCCCGGCTTGGCGCCCTGCGCCATCTTGATCTGAATCTGGTCGGCAGAGACCAGGTATTCAGTGGTCACGCCAAAGCGGCCCGAGGCCACCTGCTTGATGCGCGAGCGCAGGCTGTCCCCCTCCTGCAAGGGCAGATCGACCTCGACGCGATCAGAACCGAGCAGGCCGCGCAGAGTTTGACCCTCGCGGATGGGAATGCCTTTGAGCTCATTGCGATAGCGCACCGGATCTTCGCCACCTTCCCCGGTGTTGCTTTTGCCGCCGATGCGGTTCATGGCCACAGCCAGGGTGGCGTGGGCCTCGGTGGAGATGGATCCGAGGGACATCGCGCCGGTGGCAAAACGCTTGACGATCTCCGTGGCCGGCTCAACCTCGTCAAGTGCGATAGCCTTGGCCGGATCGAGCCGGAACTCGAACAAGCCGCGCAGGGTCAGATGGCGCCTGCTCTGATCGTTGATGATCTGAGCATATTCTTTGTATGTGCTGAAGCTGCCCGAGCGGGTACTGTGCTGCAGCTTGGCAATCGCATCGGGCGTCCACATGTGCTGCTCACCCCGGGCGCGCCAAGCATACTCGCCGCCGGCGTCCAACATGGTGGCCAGAACCGGGTCCTCACCGAAGGCCGCCGCATGCATGCGCAGCGCCTCCTCGGCGATCTCGAACACGCCAATGCCGCCAACCCGGCTGGCGGTGCCGGTGAAATACTTGTCGATGGTCTCGTTGTTGATGCCTATGGCCTCGAACAATTGGGCGCCGCAGTACGACATATAGGTGCTCACGCCCATCTTGGACATGATCTTGGACAGGC
>CAZCSD010000044.1:0-18204 GCA_964501235.1 uncultured Polaromonas sp.
ACATCGGCCACCATGGAGGCGATCCAGCGCATATTGAAGTCCTTGCCGCGCGGGCCTTCCTTGCCCTGTAGACATTCGTCGATGTAGCGACGCACCGGTTCGTCCCAGTGGCGCATATTGCTCATGTTGATCGCAAATTCTTTGGTGTCAGCCGGAATCTGCACCTGCTCTTGGGTGAGCACAAAGGAACCTTGCTCTCGGTCCAGGGTGAACATGGACACGCCTTCACCGACGGTCAGCACCAGAGTGGTTTGGGGACCATAGATGCAGTAACCGGCAGCGACCTGTTCCCGCCCGGCCTGCAAAAAATCCTGTTCGGTGACGGCGCTGTTGCCCTCGGGCTTCTTGAGCACGCTGAAGATGGTGCCGATGCTCACGTTGACATCAATGTTGCTGGAGCCGTCCAGCGGATCGAAGAGCAACAGGTATTCGCCTTGCGGATAGCGATTGGGCACCACATAGATGCCGTCCATTTCCTCGGAGGCCATGGCCGCCAGGTGTCCGCCCCACTCATTGGCCTCAATCAGCACCTCGTTGGCGATGAGGTCGAGCTTTTTCTGCACCTCGCCCTGGATGTTTTCGCTACCGGCTGAACCCAGCACGCCCCCCAGGGCGCCTTTGTTGACGGCCTGGCTGATGCCCTTGCAGGCGCGCGCCACCACCTCAAGCAGCAGCCGCAGTTGCGCCGGGATGCGGCCATGGTCACGTTGTTGCTCGACCAGGTAACGCGTCAGTGAAATCTTGTTCATGCAAGCTCCAGCCGTAGGCGGTGTTGGTGCAGGTCAGTCGGCCAGCGCGCGGTCGACCACCTCGCGCACATCTTTGCTCAACTCGGGTCTGGCGGCCACGCGGGCAATGGCTTCCCGGGCCGCGCTGCGGTAAGGCTCGGCCAGTTTTTTCCAGCGGTCCAGGGCCCGTGCCAGGCGGGCAGCGACCTGAGGGTTGAAGGCATCGAGCTCAAGCACCCGCTCGCCCCAGAACACGTAGCCAGCGGCATCGCTGCGGTGGAAGGCCCCGGGGTTGGCCTGGCAGAAGGTGCTGATGACGCTGCGCGCGCGATTGGGGTTGCGCAAGTTGAAGTCAGGGTGACGGATGAGCTGACGCACGATGGGCAGAACATGTCCCTGGTGATCGGGAGCGCCGGCCTGCAGGCTGAACCATTTGTCGATGACCAAGGCCTCCTGTTTGAACAGGGCGTGGAAGCGGTCAAGAGCGGTGGCGGCCAGGGCGTGGCCGCTGAGCACCAGCGCAGAAAGCGCATTGAATCGATCGGTCATATTGCCCGCTGCCTCAAAATGTTGCAGGGCGATGCGGGGCCAGTGATCCTGACGCTCGGCAACATCGGCCAGGCACAGGTGCAGCAAAGCCATGCCGGCCAGGGCGCGGCGACCGCTGGCGTGGGCGTCGGGGCTGTAGCTGCCGGTCTCCCGGTGGTTGATCCAGGCCTGCTCCCATTCCGGGCGCAAGGCCAAAGCCAATTGCAGGCGCATGGACTGGCGCACCGCATGAATGCGCTGCGGATCGACCACCTCCACCTGCTCGGCCAGATAGCTTTCCGAGGGCAGGGTCAGTACAAGTTCCTTGAAAGCGGCGTCCAGCTCTGGATGGCTCAGGGTCTGTGCCATGGCGCGCAAATAGTCGTCGCTGAGCAGCTCGTCGGTGTTGTCATGGGCCAAAGCCTGTAAAGCCCGGCGTACGCCCAGGCGCTGACCGGCCTCCCAGCGGTTGAAGGGGTCACTGTCGTGCGCGAGCAGATGCAGCAACTGCGCATCGGGCAGGTCGATCTCCAGGATCACCGGGGCGCTAAAGCCGCGCAGCAGCGAGGGCACAGGTTCGCTGGCTACGCCCTGGAACACCCATTGCTGACGGCTATCGGCCAGCACCAGGGTGCGCGTGCTCGGTCTCTGGCCATCGCCCAGGTCCAGGAGCAGATCTTGTCCGTCCGGCCCGACCAGGCCCAGCGTGACTGGGATCACGAAGGGCTGCTTGTCGCTTTGCCCGGGTGTGGGCGGACAGGTCTGCGAGAGGCTGAGGGTGTAGGTCTGGGCCGACGCATCGTAGTGGCCAGCCGCTTGCAAGCGGGGCGTGCCGGCTTGGCTGTACCAGCGCTTGAACGGGCTGAGCAGGCGCGCCAGCTCAGAGTGAGGGTTGGCATCGGCGATGGCCTGTGCAAAGTCATCGCAGGTCACCGCCTGTCCATCGTGGCGCTCGAAGTAGAGTTTCATGCCGCGCGCAAAACCCTCGCGTCCCACCAGGGTTTGCATCATGCGCACCACCTCGGCCCCTTTTTCGTAGATGGTGACGGTGTAGAAATTGTTGATTTCCAGATAGCTGTCGGGTCGCACCGGGTGCGCCATGGGGCCGGCATCTTCAGGAAACTGCGCGGTGCGCAGCACCCGTACATCTTCGATGCGCTTGACGGCCCGGGCCGAGGCCTCGCCGCACAGGTCTTGGGAGAACTCCTGATCGCGAAAAACAGTCAGGCCCTCCTTGAGCGAGAGCTGAAACCAGTCGCGGCAGGTGATGCGATTGCCCGTCCAGTTGTGAAAGTACTCATGGCCCACCACGCTTTCAACATTCGCAAAGTCCACGTCGGTGGCGGTGGCCTGGCTGGCCAGCACGTACTTGGTGTTGAAGATGTTCAGGCCCTTGTTCTCCATGGCCCCCATGTTGAAGTCGCTGGTGGCTACGATCATGAAGCGCTCGAGGTCCAGGGGCAATCCGAAGCGCGCTTCGTCCCAGGCCACCGAGGCCATCAGGCAACGCATGGCGTGCTCGGTTTTGTCCAGATCGCCAGGCCGCACATACACCTGCAGCAGGTGCTCATGACCTGAGCGCGAGCGGATGCGTTGCTCACGGCAAACCAGTTGCCCGGCCACCAGCGCGAACAGGTAACAGGGCTTGCGGTGCGGATCGACCCAGCGCGCAAAGTGTCGGCCGTCCTCGAGGTCGCCGTACTCCACCCGATTGCCATTGGACAGCAGCACCGGATAGCGTGCCTTGTCGGCGCGCAGAGTGACGCTGTAGCTGGCCATCACATCGGGCCGGTCGAGGAAGTAGGTGATGCGCCGAAAGCCTTCGGCCTCGCACTGGGTGAAGAAGGACTCGTTGCTGACATACAGCCCCATCAACTGGGTGTTTTTAGACGGATTGCACGTGCTAAAAATCTCGAGATCGAAGGGCTCGGGCCCGGCCGGCAGGTTTTCAAGGACCAGTTGGCCTTCATCCATCTTGAAAGAGGTGCCCTGGCCGTTGACCAGCACGCGGGCCAGATTGAGCTCTTCGCCGTCGAGGCGCAGGGGCTGGGGCGCCAGTGCGATATTGCGCCGAACACGCATGCGGTTGAGGACCCGGGTTTTGACCGGATCGAGATCGAAGCTCAGATCGACGCTGTCGATCCAGAAGGCCGGAGGCTGGTAGTCGGCGCGCAAGGTGGCGCGGGCGGGGGACTGTCCGTCACGCATGGTCATACTCCTGGGGGCGGGGCGTCAGACGCCTTGTTTGAGCGAGGCCTCAATGAAGGCATCAAGATCACCGTCGAGCACTTTCTGGGTGGCCGATGTTTCGTGGTTGGTGCGCAAGTCCTTGATACGGCTTTGATCGAGTACATAGCTGCGGATCTGATGGCCCCAGCCCACGTCGGTCTTGCTCTCTTCGAGTTTCTGCTGTTCGGCTTGGCGCTTGCGCAATTCGTGGTCGTACAGGCGCGAACGCAGTCGTTTCCAGGCGACGTCGCGGTTGCTGTGCTGCGAGCGGCCATCCTGGCACTGCACCACGATGCCGGTGGGAATGTGCGTCAGCCGCACCGCGGAGTCGGTTTTGTTGATGTGCTGGCCGCCGGCGCCTGAGGCGCGGAAGGTGTCAACCCGCACATCGGCCGGGTTGATTTCGATCTCAATGGAGTCGTCGATCTCCGGGTAGACAAACACCGAGGCAAAGGAAGTGTGGCGTCCGCCCGAGGAGTCAAACGGCGACTTACGTACCAGTCGGTGCACGCCGGTTTCGGTGCGCAGCAGGCCGAAGGCGTATTCGCCCTCGACCTTGATGGTGGCACTCTTGATGCCAGCGGTGTCTCCGGCCGACTCGTCCTCGACCGTGGCCTTGAATCCTTTGCGCTCGGCGTACTTGAGGTATTGCCGCAGGAGCATGCTGGCCCAGTCGCACGCTTCGGTGCCCCCGGCGCCGGCCTGGATGTCCAGGAAAGCATTGAGCGGGTCAGCCTGGTTGCTGAACATGCGCCGGAATTCGAGTTTCTCGACTTCGGCGTGTATTTTTTGCGCCTCGGCCTCGATGGTGCCCAGACCCGCCTCGTCGCCGTCGTCGCGCGACATCTCGAAGAGTTCAAGGTTGTCGTCCGTGTCCTGGCCCAGCCGGTCGAGCACCAGCACCACGTCTTCCAGGGATTTTTTTTCCTTGCCCAGCTCCTGGGCCCGCTTGGGCTGGTCCCAGACCTTCGGGTCTTCCAGTGCAGCGTTTACCTCGTGCAGCTTGCGGGACTTGGCAGGGTAGTCAAAGATACCCCCGAAGTTCATCGACCCGGCGGCGCAGGTCTTGCAGGGTGTTGCCAATGAGATTGATGTGTTCTGCGTCCATGACGGTGCGGTTTCCTGTGGAGTGGGGCGCTTACGCAGAGCGGGAGACACTGCGAGCGCCAAACCCCGGATTTTCTCATGCCAGGAATGCTTCGATGGCTTGGGCCAGCACTTGCGGCTGGTCGTGGTGCAGCATATGGCCGGCGTTGTCGATGCGAACGGATTGCACCTGTGCAATGTTCTTGAGTCTTTCGTGGTACTGGTCCAGGGTGTAGCTGCCCTTCCACCATTGGCTCAGCGAGTCGTCGCCCGCCACGACCGAGAGCACGGGCGCCGTGATGCGCTGCCAGATTTCCTGCATCTCGTCCCAGCGGTAGAGGTAGGCATTTTTGATCTTGTGGGCCGCCTCGCCCAAGATGTGCCATTGCCCTTGCGCATCCGGCTGCGCCCAGTGCAGGGCCAGCCATTGGGCCTTGTCCTGGCTCAGCCGAGGGTTGGTTTTAATCAGTCGCTGGGCCACCGAGGCCGCGTCGGGATAGCTTCGCAGCTCGATCCGGCCTGCATAGAGGCTTTTGATTTCGTCCATCCATTGGGCATAGCGCCCCGGCGCCTGGCTGGGCCGGCTTGCGGCCAGGCCAAAACCCTCCAGATTGACCGCGCGGCGTATGCGCTGCGGCCGCACCCCGGCGTAGCACAAGGCGATATTGCCGCCCATGCTGTGGCCCACCAGATCGACCTGCTGGCCCGGCGCGATGGCATCGAGCAGAAAGTCGAGGTCGGCGAGGTAGTCGGGAAACCAGAAGTTATCGGCCCGGGCCTGAGTTTTACCAAAACCGCGCCAGTCCGGCGCAATGATCCTGCGGCCGGCGGCAAAGCCTGGGTCCAGGGCATCGACCATGAATTGGTAAGAAGCGCCGACATCCATCCAGCCGTGGACCAGCACCAGGGGGGGCAGATCGGGACGCACCGGTCCCTCGACCCATTGCAGAAGGTGGTACTGCAGGGATCGAATAGGGACAAATGCGCTTTGGGCGCTGCGCTTTTCTTTGTACATTGCAGGTGTTTCGTCGGAGCGTGCGTGCTTACCAGCCCGACATCATAAGGAGCCTCTGCCCCATGCCTCGCTCGAACATCCTGGAGTCCGCTGATCACCATGCTGCCATGCACCGGGGCCTGCATTGGCAGGTCGATGAGCATTTCAATATAGCGACGGTTTGCTCGGGCCGCTGGTCCGCAAGCCAGCCTGCTGCGGTGGCGATTGTGGAGCACCGTCCGGGCCGTCCCCCCCGGTCTTATTCGTACGCCGACCTGCAGCGCCGCGCCGACGCCCTGAGTCGGGTGCTCCAGGGATTGGGTGTGGGGCGCGGCGATCGGGTGGCTATCGTCATGCCGCAGCGTTTTGAGACGGCGGTGGCTTACATGGCGTTGCTGCAGATGGGGGCGGTGGCGATGCCGCTGTCGGTCTTGTTCGGTCCGGATGCGTTGGCTTACCGGCTGCAGGACAGCGAGGCGGTAGCCGCCATTGCGGACGGCTCTTCAATGCCGGCCTTGGAAGGCCTGCGTGCGGATTGCCCGGCCCTGCGCCATCTGATTGGGGTAGATGCATGCGGCGGTGACATCGACTACGCACAGGCCACAGCATCGGTCCCCTCTGCTGCCTATCGGCCTGCGCCCACCCTGGCTGAGGACCCCGCGGTACTGATCTACACCAGCGGCACCACTGGCCCGCCCAAGGGGGCTCTGATCCCGCATCGCGCCCTCATCGGCAACCTGACCGGTTTTGTCTGCAGTCAGAATTGGTTCGGCTTTGATGGGGTTCGCAACGATCGTTCCAATGCGGTGTTCTGGTCGCCGGCCGATTGGGCCTGGACCGGCGGACTGATGGATGCGCTGTTGCCCACCCTGTACTTTGGACGACCGATCATCGCCTGCGCCGAGCGCTTTGGCGCTGAAATGGCGTTTGAGTTGATGCAGCAGCACGGGGTCACCCACACCTTCCTGTTTCCAACGGCGCTCAAGGCCATGATGAAGGCCTGCCCCGAGCCGCGCGCCACCTACCGGCTGAACTTGCAGGCCATCATGAGCGCCGGCGAGGCTGTCGGTGATGCGGTCTATGCATACTGTCGAGATGAGCTTGGGGTGATCGTCAATGAGATGTTCGGTCAGACCGAAATCAACTACATCGTCGGCAATTGCGCGATGCAGTGGGCCCGCAGTCCGCAGGGTCTGCCCGAGCCCGGCCGGCCTGGGCAGCCCATCGGATGGCCGGCGCGGCCGGGCAGTATGGGCAAGCCCTATCCGGGCCACCGGGTGGCGGTGATTGATGAGCAGGGGCGCGAGTGCCCGGTGGGCGTTCCTGGTGATGTGGCCTTGAACCGGCTCGATGTGCACGGTCAGCCTGATCCTATTTTTTTTCTGGGTTACTGGAAGAACCAGCGCGCCACTGATTCGAAGTTCACCGGATCTTGGTGCCGCACCGGAGATCTGGCTCGGCGCGATGCGGACGGCTATCTCTGGTACGAGGGCCGATCCGACGATGTGTTCAAGTCGGCCGGCTATCGGATCGGGCCCGGTGAAATCGAAAATTGCCTGGTCAAGCATGCGGCCGTGGCCAACGCGGCCGTAGTGCCCAAACCCGACCGAGACCGAGGTGCCTTGGTCAAAGCTTATGTGGTGCTCTCGCCGGACTACCAGGCCCAAAGGCCGGCCGGCGTCGGGCGCGAACGCTTCGACGCTGACCTGATCGCTGCCTTGCAGGCTCATGTGCGCGGGCTCCTGGCGCCCTACGAATACCCTAAGGAGGTGGAGTTCATTGACCAATTGCCCATGACCACCACCGGCAAGGTGCAGCGCAGGGTGCTGCGGCTGCAGGAGGAGGAGCGCTTTCGCGCAGGCCAGGACTGATGCGAACCGGCCCCTCTCACCCGGGTTGTTGCGTCGAAGGCGGCACTCCCGCAGGCCCCGTTCAGACTGCGGCAGTGAAGGAGCCGCGTCCCGCGCGGCGAGGGTTGTCTGTTGGCGCAAGTAAACTGCGGGGGCCAAGCATTTGTGCCTAGCGCGCCGCCTCTTCGAAAGGGTATTTGCATGAACCTCGTCCCATTGGGCACCAGCGACCTCAAGGTGACCCCGATATGCCTGGGCACCATGACTTTCGGTGAACAGGTCGATGAGCCGACCACCCATGCCATCTTGGACCGAAGCTTGGCCTTGGGTATCAATTTCATCGACACCGCCGAGATGTATTCGGTGCCTACCAAGGCCGAAACCTTCACCCGCACCGAGACCTATATTGGCAACTGGTTGGCTAAGCGGCCGCAGGCGCGGCAGCAACTGATTCTGGCGACGAAGGTGGCCGGTCCAGCGCGGGTGCCCTGGGTGCGAGGGGGCAAGACCGATCTGACCGGCGAGGACATCATTGCAGCCTGCAAGGACAGCCTGCGCCGCTTGCGCACCGATGTCATTGATCTCTACCAGATCCATTGGCCGGTGCGGCATGTGCCGGCTTTCGGCACCATGTACTTTGATCCGGCCAAGGACACCCCGGTCACCTCCATTCTTGAGCAGTTGCAGGCTCTCGATCAATTGGTCAAGGCCGGGTTGGTACGGGCCATTGGTCTGTCCAATGAAACGCCCTATGGCGTGCATGAGTTCGTGCGTCTGGCTGAGCAGCACGGCCTGCCGCGCATCGCCACCGTGCAAAACCCTTTCTGCCTGATCAACCGTACGGTCGAAAACGCCCTGGACGAAACGCTTTACCGTCTGCGCGTTTCCTTGCTGGCTTACTCGCCGCTGGGTTTTGGATTGCTCACGGGCAAGTACGATCAGACCGGCACCGATCCTGACAAGGGCCCGCCCGACGCTCGCATCAGCAAGTACGAGTCGGTTCGTCAGCAGCGCTGGGGTCGTCCGGCGGCGCTGGCTGCGGCGCGCCGCTACAACGCCCTGGCGCGACAGCATGGTTTGAGTCCAACGCAGATGGCGCTGGCCTTTTGCTACACGCGGCCTATCGTGGCCAGTACGATCATTGGTGTGACGACGCTGAATCAGCTTGAGGAGGACAAGGCCGCCTGGGGCACTTCGCTCTCGCCCGATTTGCTCAAGGCCATCGACGAGATCCGCTGGGAGCTGCGCGACCCCGCAGTCTGAGGCGGCAAGGCATGGGTAAAGTCGCACCGGCTGGCCAGACCCCAGCAACGCTGCTGCTGCGCGAGCACGGGATCAGCTTTACCGAGCACACCTACGCTTACCTCGAGCGTGGGGGCGCCGAGCACAGCGCCCAGATGCTGGGTGTTGATCCCTACGCCGTGGTCAAGACCTTGGTCATGCAGGACCAAGACGCGCGGCCGCTCGTGGTGTTGATGCATGGTAATCGGCAGGTCTCCACCCGGCAACTGGCACGGCATCTGGGCCTCAAGAAGGTCGAGCCCTGCGAGCCCGAGGTGGCGCAGCGGCACTCGGGCTATCTGGTCGGGGGCACTTCGCCCTTTGCAACTCGGCGCGTCATGCCGGTCTACATCGAGGAGACCATCCTGGCCCTGCCTAGAATCTGGATCAACGGTGGGCGGCGCGGTTTTCTGATTGGCATCGATCCACGCGTTTGTCTGCAAGAGGTGCTGGGCGCGCGGCCGGTCCAGTGCGCCATCGACAAGTAGGATTGCCTGTGGACTTCGTTTACCTGCTGATTGCGATTGTGTCGGCTTATCTGGTCGGCTCCCTTTCATTTGCGGTCATCGTCAGCCGCCTGATGGGGCTGAGTGATCCCCGCAGCTATGGCAGCGGCAACCCGGGCGCGACCAATGTACTTCGATCGGGCAGCAAGCTGGCGGCGGTTCTCACGCTGCTGCTCGATGGCGTCAAGGGCTGGCTACCGGTGGCGCTGGTGCACTGGAAGGGCCAGGCCTGGGGCCTGGGCGAGGGCGCGATTGCAGCCGTCGGTCTGGCGGCATTTTTGGGACACCTGTACCCGGTGTTTTTCCGGTTTCAGGGCGGCAAGGGGGTGGCTACTGCCGCCGGTGTCTTGCTGGGTATCCACCCGGTGCTGGGGCTGGCTGTGCTCGGTATCTGGCTGGGGGTGGCTTACGTGAGCCGGTATTCATCCCTGTCGGCGCTGATCGCTGCCCTCGCATCTCCCGTTCTGTATCTCATGCTCGATCGCATTTGGTGGTACACCGAGGGTGCGGTGGTGTTGGTGCTGGTGGTCATGAGCGCCCTCCTGATTTGGCGCCATCGCAGCAATATTGCCAAGCTGATCAAGGGTCAGGAGTCGCGCATCGGCGCCAAATCCAAAGCCTGAAGCTCAGCGGCCGCGCCGCTGGGATCAGTCGCGGAAATTGCTAAAACTCAGCGGCAGGTCTTTGATCTCGGCGCGAATCAGCGCTATGGCGTTTTGTAGCTCGTCGCGCTTGGTGCCGGTGACCCGGACCACATCACCCTGAATCGAGGCTTGCACCTTGAGCTTGCTACCCTTGATGAGTTGGGCGATTTTTTTTGCATCATCTGCGCTGATGCCATCGCGCACCTTGCTGATCTGTCTGACTTTGTCGCCACCGATCTTCTCGATCTTGCCCAAGTCCAGGAAGCGCACGTCCACGCTGGCCTTGGCCAGCTTGTTGCGCAGGATGTCGTTGATCTGGTCGATTTGAAAGTCGCCTTCGCCGGTGAGGGTGATGTCCTTGTCTTTGATCTCGATGGCCGCGGCTGTTCCCTTGAAATCAAAGCGGGTGCCGATTTCCTTGGCGGCGTTATCTACAGCGTTTTTGAGCTTGACCAGATCGGCGGTGAGCACGGTGTCGAAGGAGGGCATGGCAGGCTCGTCGTTTGTTGGGGGCGATGAGACAATGACGGAATGTTAGTCGAGAACCAGTTTGCGCTTCAGGCGCTCAACACCTTGGGCATCTCTGCCCGGGCGCAGCAGCTGGTTCGGATCGGGGGCGAGGCCGACCTGCACGCCGTCCTGAGTGACCCGCAGCTGCGCGATCGGCCAAAGTTCGTGTTGGGCGGAGGCAGCAATATTGTGCTCACCGGCGATGTGAAAGCTTTGGTTCTCAAGGTCGAGGTGGCCGGTCGGCGTCTCGTGCGGGAAACGGCGCGGCACTGGATCGTCGAGGCCGGTGCGGGCGAGAACTGGCACGATCTGGTGGCCTGGACCCTGGACCAAGGCTGGCCCGGCCTGGAAAACCTGGCCCTGATACCGGGCACGGTCGGCGCCTCGCCGGTGCAAAATATTGGCGCTTACGGCGTGGAGTTGCAGGATTGCTTCGATTCGCTGGACGCGGTGGATCTGGAAACTGGCCGCAGCTTTGTTCTGGATGCCGCGCAGTGTGCTTTTTCCTACCGCGATTCGATTTTTAAACACCGACCGGCGATGGGGTCGGAGGGCCGGCGTGGCCTGGGGCTGGCCGGTTGTGCGCTGATCTTGCGTGTGCGACTGGCCTTGCCCAAGATCTGGAGGCCGGTGCTCGGCTATGCCGACATTGAGCGCCGCATGGCCTTAGAGGGGGCGACAGCGGCCGATGTGACACCGCGCCGACTTTTCGATTGGGTGTGTGACATTCGTCGACACAAGCTGCCCGACCCGGCGGTGTTGGGCAATGCGGGCAGTTTTTTCAAGAATCCGACGGTCACGCCTGAGCAGTGTGCCGACATCATCGCGCGGGATCCGAAAGTGGTGCACTACCCCATGCCCGATGGCAGCATCAAGTTGGCGGCGGGCTGGATGATCGATGCCTGTGGCTGGAAGGGCAAGACCGTGGGCCGGGCCGGGGTCTACGAAAAACAGGCGCTCGTGTTGGTCAACCGCGGCACCGTCCAAAACCCTTGCACGGGCGGAGAGATCATGACCCTGGCCAAGGCCATACAGACCAGCGTCTACGAGCGTTTTGGCATCCGCCTGGAGCCCGAGCCCGTGGTGGTGTGACCTTCGGCCTGTGGCTTTGCGCAGCTTCTTACTTGCTGCCGCCCTCGAGTTTGAAGATGTGCGCCCCCTGGCCCACGGACAGCAGTCCGGCGTGGGCATAGATGCCCAGCTTGCTGCGCGTGTCGGTGATGTCAAGGTTGCGCATGGTCAGTTGCCCGATGCGGTCTAGCGGTGTGAACGGTGCGTCCTCGACCTTCTCCATGGACAGGCGCTCGGGCGCGTAGGTGAGGTTGGCGCTTTCGGTGTTCAGGATCGAGTAGTCGTTGCCACGCCGCAGCTCAAGGGTGACGGTGCCGGTGATGGCGCGGGCCACCCAGCGCTGTGCCGATTCGCGCAGCATGATGGCCTGCGGGTCGAACCAGCGGCCCTGGTAGAGCAGGCGGCCCAGCTTAAGGCCGTTGATGCGGTACTGCTCGATGGTGTCCTCGTTGTGAATGCCGGTGACCAGTCGCTCGTAGGCGATGTGCAGCAGCGCCATGCCAGGCGCCTCGTAGATGCCACGGCTCTTGGCCTCGATGATGCGGTTTTCGATCTGATCGCTCATGCCCAAGCCATGACGACCGCCGATCTCATTGGCCTTGAGCAGCAGGGCCACAGGGTCGCCGTACTCGATGCCATTGAGGGCCACCGGCATGCCCTCTTCAAAGCGCACCGTCACCTCCTCAGCCTTGACCTCCACCTCGGGCCGCCAGAAGGCCACGCCCATGATGGGGTTGACGATGCGGATGCCTGAGTTGAGTTGCTCAAGATCCTTCGCCTCATGCGTAGCGCCCAACATATTGGAGTCGGTGGAATAGGCTTTTTCGACCGACATCTTGTAGTCAAAGCCATGGGCTATCAGGAACTCGCTCATTTCCTTGCGGCCGCCGAGTTCGTCAATAAAAGTCTGATCCAGCCACGGCTTGTAAATCTTCAGGCTCGGGTTGGTCAGCAGGCCATAACGGTAGAAGCGCTCGATGTCGTTGCCCTTGAAAGTCGACCCGTCGCCCCAGATGTGCACATCGTCTTCCTTCATGGCCGCCACCAGCATGGTGCCGGTCACGGCGCGGCCCAGAGGCGTGGTGTTGAAGTAGGTGATGCCGCCGGTGGAGATGTGAAACGCGTTGCACTGGAGGGCTGCGATGCCTTCGTGGGCCAGCTGCGCCCGGCAATCGACGAGGCGGGCTTTTTGCGCCCCGTAGGCCATGGCCTTGCGCGGGATCTCGTCATAGTCGGACTCGTCGGGCTGGCCAAGGTGGGCGGTGTAAGCGAAGGGCAGGGCGCCCTTGTGCTTCATCCAAAGGAGGGCCGCCGATGTGTCCAGCCCGCCGGAGAAGGCGATGCCGACTTTTTGCCCCTTGGGCAGGTTTTGCAAAATGGTGCTCATGGTGAGAGGGCGTGGTCGGTAGGAGGCGGTTCCGGGTGTACGAGCCGGGCTGCATTCAGCGCGCGGGCGAATCGGGCCCCGGCGCTGCTCAACCGAAGTGACAGATGTAGTGGTAGGCCTCGGTGACCCGGATATCAAAGCTGGAATTGCCGGGAATGCTGAAACTTTCGCCGGCCGATGAGGTACACCACTGGCTGCTGCCGGCCAGGCGGTATTCACAATGGCCGGCCACGCATTCCATGATTTCGGGGGCGCCGGTCTTGAACGTCAGCGTGGCTGGCAGGACCACGCCAACGGACTTCTTGCTGCCATCGGCCAGAGTCAGGCTGTGGCTGACGCATTTGCCCTCGAAGTAGACATTGGCCTGGGTCTGCAAGCTGACGTTGTGAAGTTGCTCGGTGCTCATGGTCTGCAGGGGCTTGGAATCGTGGGAGCCTCCAGCGGAGGGCGAAGCCGCGATTTTAGGTCAGCCCTGCCGGCTGGCCCCGCTCTTTCAGTGCCAGCGGCGATGGGGGTGATGGCTGTGGCGGCTCCAATGCAGGGAAATGCCCAGGGGCACGACCGGGGCCACGCTCGCCGCGGGGTAGAAGGTAAAGGGGACGTTGACCGCCGGCTGCACATAAACGGGCGCCGGGTGAATTTGGGTGATGTGGACCGGTGCGGCATGCACTGTCGGGTAAACCGGTGCGCTGGAGACCGGACTGGTGATGACGGTGGTGGTGCTCGAGGGAGCGGCCGGGATGGTGCCGACCGGGTTGAGCTGCAGGCGCACGAACTGGCCGGGGTCGCTGGGCATCTTGACGCTGTAGCGTTTGCCGTCGTATTCGTAAATCACGTCGTAGTGCAGGATACGGTTTTCATAGGTGGTTTGCGTGGTGCACTGCTGCACATTTCGAACTTCATCGCGCGTGCCTTCGATCTTGTTGCCCAGTACCGCACC
The DNA here is from genome assembly GCA_964501235.1 of uncultured Polaromonas sp. GTDB lineage: Bacteria > Pseudomonadota > Gammaproteobacteria > Burkholderiales > Burkholderiaceae_C > Polaromonas. The sequence goes on from CAZCSD010000044.1 coordinate 13,755, forward strand.
CCCGACGATGCCAATGACCGTGGCCAGATCGCGACCGCTGCCGCCCCCGACCGCATTGCCCACGGCGCCGCCAGCAATAGCGCCCATCACCGCGCCGGCCCCCGAGGGTTGGCTTTGCTGGATGACCGGTTGTGTCGTGCAGACCTGGCGCGGTACGGCCACCTGTTGCATAACGGCCGTGCTCGACAGGACGCGGGCCAGCACCTCCTGCGCCCAGGTGGGGCCGCCGGTGAGCATGAGGGCGGCAATAGCGGAGGAATAGACGACGGATTTCATGAACATCTCCTTCTTTTAAGAACGGAAGGCGTTGCAGTGCAACCGCAGCCCCCAATCTTGCCAAATTAACGCATGACCGGCTGGTTTGGTTCACAAACCCAAGTAAAACTCAGGTAAAGCCGGTGCCAGGCCTCGGCCTCAAAACCCACGGTCAGGGTCCCGTCGGGCCAGCGGGCCACGGGGCGCTTGATCAGGCTGGGCTGGGCCTGCAGCAGGGCTATGGCGCGGGCTTCGTCGGTCACCGATTGCTGGACCTGCGGGTCGAGTTTTCGCCAGGTGCTGCCCTGGCGGTTGAGCAGGCGCTCCCAGCCCACAGCGCTGGCCCAACGCTGCAGCAGCTCGGCAGGGGCGCCGGTTTTCTTGAAATCGTGGAATCTGTAGGACAGGCCGGTCTGGTCGAGCCAGAGCCGGGCCCGCTTGACCGTATCGCAGTTGGGGATGCCGTAGAGATCGAGCATGCCCTCGATTTTGACAGCACCGGCGCGCCCCTTTGTGTTGGGCCCCGGGGCTGCGACACAATGGGTGGCATGGACATGCCGCAGACTCTCGACGAATGGCTGGCGTACTGCGAGCGCTTGCACCCCCAGGGCATAGAGATGGGCCTGGAGCGGGTGCGCGCCGTAGCGCTGCGCATGCAACTGAAATTTGACTGCCCGGTGATCACGGTGGCCGGCACCAACGGCAAGGGCTCGACCTGCGCCATGCTCGAGTCCATTTTGGCGCAGGCCGGCTATCGGGTCGGGCTCTACACGTCGCCCCACCTGGTGGATTTTCAGGAGCGCTGCCGACTGCGCGGACAAGCGGTGCGTACGGACGTGTTGCTGACCCACTTTCAGGCGGTCGAGCGAGCCCGGCGCGGCAGTGACATGCGCTACCTGCCCGGGCGGCCGCAGGATGTGCGCGGCGAGGTGGCTCTGACCTATTTTGAATTTACGACGCTGGCCATCTTTTCGGCGATGGCCCACACCCCGCTGGATGTGGTGATCCTGGAAGTGGGCATGGGCGGGCGCCTGGATGCAGTCAATCTTATCGATACCGACTGCGCGATCATCACCAGCATCGACCTTGACCATATGGAGTTTCTCGGGCCCGACCGCGAGAGCATCGGCCGGGAGAAGGCCGGCATCATTCGCGCGGGCAAGCCGGTCATCGTGAGCGATCCCGCTCCTCCGCAGAGCGTGCTCAAGGCGGCCCGTCTGCTCGATGCCGATCTGTGGCAGCTAGGCTCCGATTTTCAGTTTGCCGGGGACAAGCAGCAGTGGAACTGGAGTGGTCGGGGCAAGCGCTACTCGGCTTTGGCCTATCCGGCCCTGCGCGGGGCCAACCAGTTGCTCAATGCGGCCGGCGCGCTGGCCGCCCTGACGGCCTTGTGGGAGCGGCTGCCGGTGACGGCCCAGGCGGTGCGCAACGGCTTGGCTCTGGTGGAATGGCCCGGACGCTTTCAGATCGTGCCCGGTCAGCCGGCGCTCGTGCTCGACGTCGCGCACAATCCGCATTCGGTGGCCGCGCTGGCGGAGAACCTCGATGCGATGGGGTTTTATCCGCGCACCCATGCGGTGCTCGGCGCCATGGCCGACAAGGATCTGCCGTCCATGCTGGCACGCATCGGACCGCTGATTGATTGCTGGTACTTCTGTGACTTGCCCACCCCCCGCGCGGCCCGCGCAGAGGACTTGCGAGCGCAGTGGCAGGCTGCGGCCGGCTCCAAGGTGGGCAGTTGCAGCACCCATCCCGGCCCGCGTCAGGCTCTGGAGCGGGCGCTTTCTGAGGCAGACCCCGCTGATAGAATCATCGTGTTCGGTTCTTTCTTTACGGTCGGCGGGGTTCTCAGAGGCGGTTTGCCGCGTTTTCCGGCCCCACATCGGGCCGGCTGATGACCTGGTCGATTCCCTGCCAGCACCCGATTGCGCCTCTTTCTCATGTCGTTCTTCAGTTTTCGCCGTGACCGGACCGCCAAAGCCAGCGCCGCAGCGACCGATGCGCAGAGCGTGGAGGTGGTTCGAAAGCGTGCCCGGCGGAGACTGATCGGTGCCGCAGTGCTGGTGCTCATCGCGGTGGTGGGCTTACCGCTGCTCTTTGACAGTCAGCCGCGTCCCGTGCCGGTCGACATCGCCATCGAAATTCCTTCGCGCTCTACCGTCAAACCGGGTACGCCCATTGCCTCCGCGCCAGCCGCTGCGGCCCCGGCGGCCCCAGCGGCTGAGAAGGCGGCGACCCCTGCGCCGGTGCCTGCAACGGCGAGCTTGCAGGACAAGGAGGAAATCGTCTCCAAGCCGGCTGCTGCTGCCCCCGCGCAGCCAGCCCCTGCGCAGCCAGCCCCTGCGCAGCCAGCCCCTGCGCCTAAGAGCCCCGAGGGGGCCGGCGATGCGGTGCGCGGTGAGGGCAAGCGGGCGCAAAATCTGCTGGAAGGCAAAAGCGGCGAGGCGGCAGCTTCGGCGCGGGTGGTGGTGCAGGTGGGTGCTTATGCCGATGCTGGCAAGGCGCGGGAAGTGCGCCAGAAGCTGGAAAAAGCCGGACTGAAAACCTACACCCAGGTGGTCGATACCAAGGACGGTCAGCGCACGCGGGTTCGGGTCGGCCCATATCCGAGCCGCGAAGAGGCCGAGAAGGCGGTAGCCAAGATCAAGGCGCTGGACTTGCCGGCCTCGATCCTGACGCTCTGAGCGGCTCATGACCGGCGTCGATTGGGTGCTCCTTGCGATCCTGCTGATTTCTCTGCTGGCAGGGTTGTGGCGCGGCCTGGTCTTTGAGTTGTTTTCCCTGATTGGCTGGGTGGTCGCCTTTTTTGCGGCGCAGTGGCTCACCCCCTCGGTAGCGGCGATGTTGCCGCTGCAGGGTCTGTCCGATCCGATGCGTTACGCGGTGGGTTTTGCGCTGACGTTTCTGGTCTGCGTGCTGGCCGCCGGACTGGTGGCTTCGCTCTCGCGCAAGCTGGTGGCCGTGGTGGGGCTGCAGCCCATCGACCGCTTGCTGGGCGCGGCCTTCGGCGCTCTGCGCGGGCTGGTCATGTTGTTGGCCTTGGCGGTGGTGATCGATCTGACACCCTTCAAGCGGGCCGCGTGGTGGGAGCAGTCCGAGATCGCTGCGTGGCTGGCGGTTGTGGTGGCCGGGCTCAAGCCGGTCCTGCCCGAGCCTCTGTTGCGGCTGATGGTTTAAGGGAAGTAGGGTTTATGTGCGGTATTTTTGGTGTCGTCAGCGATGCCCCGATCAACCAGTTGATCTATGACGGCCTGCTCTTGCTTCAGCATCGGGGGCAGGATGCTGCGGGTATCGTCACGCAGATGGGGCAGAAGTTTTTCATGCACAAGGCCAAAGGGATGGTGCGCGATGTGTTTCGCACGCGCAATATGCGAGCCTTGCCAGGGCATCTGGGCCTGGGGCAGGTGCGTTACCCCACCGCCGGTAATGCCTACAGCGAAGAGGAGGCCCAGCCTTTCTATGTGAACGCGCCTTTCGGCCTGGTGTTGGTGCACAACGGCAATCTCACCAACGCGGCAGCCTTGAAGGCCGAGCTTTTCTCGATCGATCACCGCCACATCAACACAGAAAGCGACTCGGAGGTGCTGCTCAATGTGCTGGCCCACGAGTTGGAGAAGACAACCCGGGGCTTGCCCTTGGCGCCCGCCGATGTGTTTGCTGCCGTTCGCGGCGTACACAAGCGGGTACGTGGCTCCTATGCGGTGGTGGCGTTGATCGCCGGGCACGGCTTGCTGGCGTTTCGCGATCCCTTTGGCATCCGGCCGCTGTGTCTGGGCCGGCAGGGCCAAACCTGGGTGGTGGCCAGCGAGTCGGTGGCGCTGGAGGGGACCGGTCATCAGTTCGAGCGCGATTTGCAGCCTGGGGAGGCGGTTTTTATCGACGCGTCGGGCCAACTGCATGCGGCGCAGTGCGCTGAGCAGGCGCGCTTGATGCCCTGCATCTTCGAATATGTCTATCTGGCGCGTCCCGATTCCATCCTCGACGGCATCTCGGTGTATCAGGCCCGGCTCAACTTGGGCGAAACCTTGGCCAAACGGGTGATCTCGACCGTGCCACCGAGTCAGATTGATGTGGTTATCCCCATTCCCGAGTCCAGCCGGCCCAGCGCCACCCAGTTGGCGCATCTGCTGGGGCTGCCCTATCGCGAAGGTTTCGTGAAGAACCGTTATGTCGGCCGCACCTTCATCATGCCGGG
>CAZCSD010000044.1:18304-21373 GCA_964501235.1 uncultured Polaromonas sp.
ATCGGATGCGACGCGCTGATTTATCAAGATGTGGAGGGCATGAAGCGGGCCATCGCTTCGATTAACCCCCGGCTGGACGGCTTTGACGCCTCGTGTTTTGACGGCGTCTATGTCACCGGCGATGTGACGCCCGAGTCGATTTTGCGCATGAACCAAAATCGCAGCAGCGGCGATGAAGAGGCGCAGGCCGATCATTCGCGTCTGACGCTGCCCAACGCCCAGACCGCCTGAGCCGGGCCCCGAAAGTTCGAGCATGACCGACAAACTCCACGCCGATACGCTGGCCATTCGCGCCGCCTTGGAGCGCAGCCAGTACGGCGAAAACTCCGAAGCCCTGTATCTGACCAGCGGCTACGTTCAGCCTTCGGCCCAGTCGGCTGCGGCGCGGTTTGCCAATGAGGAGGAGGGCTTTACTTATGCCCGCTATGGCAACCCGACGGTGGCCAGCTTCGAAAAGCGTTTGGCCGCCATGGAGGGCACCGAGGCGGCCATTGCCACTTCCAGCGGCATGGCGGCCATTTTGATGATGTGCATGGGTCTGCTCAAGGCGGGCGACCATGTGGTGTGCTCGCGCTCGGTCTTCGGATCGACCATCAAGCTGATCAGCGGAGAGTTCGGTAAGTTTGGCGTGACCTCGACCTTTGTCTCCCAAACCGATGTTGACCAGTGGCGCGAGGCGGTGCGGCCTCAGACGAAGCTGCTGTTTGCCGAGACGCCGACGAACCCACTGACCGAAGTCTGCGACATGGCCGCCCTGGCCGACATCGCCCATCGCGCCGGTGCGCTGCTGGCCGTTGATAACTGTTTTGCAACGCCGATCCTGCAGCAGCCGCTTGCTTTTGGAGCCGACATCGTCATGCATTCGGGCACCAAGTACCTTGACGGGCAGGGTCGGGTGCTGGCCGGCGCCCTGTGTGCCAGCCGTGAGTTGATCGACGAGAAGTTCATGCCCGTCCTGCGCAGTGCGGGCATGACGCTCTCGCCCTTTAATGCCTGGGTGGTGCTCAAGGGCCTGGAGACCCTGGGTCTGCGCATCCGGGCGCAGAGTGCGCAAGCCTTGCAACTGGCGCACTGGCTGGTGCAGCAGGGTCAGGTGCTTGCGGTGCATCACCCGGGTCTGACCTCGCATCCTCAGCATGCGCTGGCCATGCGCCAGCAGTCGGGTGTGGGGGGCGCGGTCATTTCTTTTGATGTTGGCGGCAGCAGCCCCGAGCAGGCGCGTGCCCGGGCCTTTCGTGTCCTTGACGAGTTGCGCTTGCTTTCCCTCTCGACCAATCTGGGTGACACCAAGACGCTGGTGGCCCATCCGGCCAGCACCTCTCACGGGCGGCTCACTGAAGAGCAAAGGCAGGCTGCCGGCATCACACAAGGGCTGATACGGGTGGCCGTCGGGCTCGAGCATATCGATGACATCCAGGCCGATCTGCTGCGCGGCCTGACCTGCCTGGCTTGATTCGTCCCGGGGCGCCCATGGCCCCGGCCTTTTGATGTTCTGAACGCCTTTTTGCCTTCTTCTTGCCATGACTCTTCGCGTGCGTACCCGGTTCGCGCCTTCGCCCACCGGCTTTATCCATCTGGGCAACATCCGATCGGCGCTCTATCCCTGGGCCTTCGCTCGAGCGAAGGGGGGCGACTTCGTCCTGCGCATCGAAGACACCGACCAGGAGCGCTCGACCCAGGAGGCGGTGGATGTCATCATCGAGAGCATGCGCTGGCTCGGTCTGGACTATGACGAGGGGCCCTACTATCAGATGCAGCGCATGGAGCGCTACAAGCAGGTGCTGGAACAGTTGCGTTCGAGCGACTGGGTCTATCCTTGCTACATGAGCGTGGAGGCTCTGGATGCCCTGCGTGAGCGGCAGATGGCGGTCAAGCAAAAGCCCCGTTACGATGGCACCTGGCGTCCCGAGCCGGGCAAGGTTTTGCCCCCGGTTCCCGAGGGCGTGCAACCGGTCTTGCGCTTTAAGAATCCGCTGGCGGGCGATGTGGTGTGGGACGACAAGGTCAAGGGCCGTGTTGCGATCAGCAACGAGGAACTCGACGACCTGGTTATCGCCAGACCGGACGGCACCCCGACGTATAACTTCTGCGTGGTGGTTGACGACATTGATATGGCCATCACCCACGTCATCCGTGGCGATGACCACGTCAACAACACGCCGCGCCAGATCAACATCTTTCGCGCCCTCGGTCATGAGCCCCCGGTGTATGCGCACCTGCCGACGGTGCTCAATGAGCAGGGCGAAAAGATGAGCAAGCGCAGCGGTGCCAAGGCGGTCACCGCCTATGCCCGTGAAGGCTATCTGCCCGATGCGATGGTCAATTACTTGGCCCGCCTGGGTTGGAGCCATGGTGACGACGAGATATTCAGCCGCGCTCAGTTTTTGCAGTGGTTTGATCTCGATCACCTGGGCCGCAGCGCAGCGCAGTTTGATGAGGCCAAGCTGCGCTGGGTCAATGCTCAGCACATCAAGACGGCCGACAACGCTGATTTGGTGCAGCGCCTACAGCCGTTTTTAAGCGAGCGCGGCGTGCAGATGCATCGCGAGCGGGCCGTGGCGGCCTGCGCCTTGTTCAAGGACCGCTGCAGCACCTTGATTGAATTGGCCGATTGGTTGCTGTTGTTGGTGCGCGGGGGACGGGCGAGCGACGAAGATCGGGTCAAGCATCTCGGACCGGCTGGCGTTGCCGCCCTTGCCCATCTGGCCCAGGCCTTGGTGCCGGTGCCCTGGACGCGCACAGACATTGCCGCGGCCCTGGCACAGGTGCTCAAGGACCTGCAACTGAAGATGCCGCAGCTGGCCGTGCCTGCGCGGGTGGCGCTGCTGGGTACCGCCCAAACCCCGTCTCTGGATGCGGTTTTGGAATTGATGGATCGCGATGAAGTGCTGCATCGGCTGCGCAATCCTCTGGCCCCTTGAAGGCACTCCTTGCGCAGGCCGGGGCTGGTTTTTTTGGGGCTATAATGCGCGGCTCGACAGTTGCAAACCCGCCTCGTTCATCGAAGCAGGTTGGCGAAGGGGGTATAGCTCAGCTGGGAGAGCGCTTGCATGGCATGCAAGAGGTCAG
>CAZCSD010000045.1:0-20892 GCA_964501235.1 uncultured Polaromonas sp.
GGCGATCGCCTGCCCCAGTTCGATCACGGCCATGGCGTAGTAGCTGCTCCAGTTGTAGCGGGTGATGACATAAAAGTTCTCGGTGCCGGCCACAAAGCTTGGCGCGTCGGCGCCGTTGAGTAGTTCAATCAGCGCCAGCGGACCGCCGTGCGAGGTGGCCGGCTCCGTGAGGATGGCCCCCTTGTCCTGAAAGGCCTGCGCGCTGAAGGTGGGCAGGATATCTGGCGCCAGCAAGGCCGAGAGATCCGCATCGGGTTTGAGCTGCACCGGATAGTGGGTGGGCATGCCCGGTTTCCAGTTGAAGGCCTTGAGGTAGTGAGCCACCGAGCCGATCACGTCGCTGATGCTCGTACGCAGGTCGATCCGTCCATCGCCGTCAAAGTCCACCGCGAAGGAGGCTATCGACGAGGGCATGAACTGCGGCATGCCCGTGGCGCCGGCGTAGCTGCCCAGGGGCTCGAGGGGATCGGACTGGCTGCGGTGCTGCGCGAGCAAAAATTGCTCGAGTTCTTTGCGAAAGTACTGGCTGCGCTCGGCCGCCCGCGGGTGGCGCTCGGGGAAGTCAAAAGCCAGCGTCGTCAGGGCATCGAGCACCCTGAACTGACCCATGTGCCGGCCGTACAGTGTTTCTACGCCGATGATGCCGACCACGATTTCGGGCGGTACGCCGTAGACGGCCTCGGCCCGCGCCAGATCGGCCTGATGGGTCTGCCAGAACCGCAAACCCGCTTGAATGCGGACTTCCTCAATGAAGCGGCTGCGGTAGGCGCGCCAATTCTTCACGAGAGGCGAGGAGGGGGGCTGCATCAGCTGGATCACCTGCGGTGACCGCCTTGCCTGCCCGATCGCGCTGCGCAGCCACTCGGCGGGCAGCTCGCGCTCGAGAGCCAGGCGCTGGGCAAAGTCCATTGCTTCGACGCGATCGGCATAGGCCGGGCCGCTACCGATGAGGATGGCGCTGGCCCTGCTGGCCTTCGCAGGCGGCCTGGATTTTGCGGCAGCTTGCGCGGTTGCCGGCTTGGAGCGCGTCGGCCTGTCCGGCCGTACTTTGGGCTTGGCTTGAGGCTCGGCCTTGAGGGGATCAGAGGCTGCCAAGACCTTGCCCCCGGGGCTGTTCGAGGGGGTTGCCACAGCCTCAGATTGGACCGCTTGGGGCTGGAACATGATCAGTAGAGCCAGCCCCAGCGCAATCCACGGGGATCCCAACGGCAGATCGCACCGCGTTGAAGTGCAGGCCCTGGAGGGGGGCGTGTTAACCTTGCTCGGGCGAGGAGAAGACTTGAAGTTCATGGCAGATCAGCGCAAAACCAAGCCCGCACCATAACCCATCTTCAAGACCGATTCGGCCTCAGCCCCTCTGGCTCCCATGTCCACTGGTTTTTTTACCCACAGGCTCTGCCGTGATCATGAGATGGGAGCCGGCCATCCCGAGTGCCCCGAACGTCTAGAGGCTATCGAAAACCGCCTTCACGAGTCGGGGTTGGCTGCGCAGCTCGCCCGTCGTGAGGCCCCGCAAGCCGAACTGTCTGACTTGCTTCGTGCGCACGACGGCTTGCTCATCGCTCAGGTGCAGGCGCTGTCTCAACGGGCGGCTCAGGGCCGTGACGGCGTGGACCATGTGGCCCTGGATCCGGACACCAGCGTCAACCCCCACACCTGGGCGGCGGCCTTGCGGGCTGCGGGTGCGGCCGTCGCTGCCACCGACGCCGTCCTGCGCGGCGAGATGGAAAACGCCTTCTGCGCCGTCCGACCGCCGGGCCACCATGCCACCCGGTCGCAGGCCATGGGCTTTTGTTTTTTCAACAACGTGGCAGTGGCCGCCTTGCATGCGCTGGAGCAGGGCGGACTGCAGCGGGTGGTCATCGTTGATTTTGATGTTCATCACGGCAACGGCACCCAGGACATCGTGGCCGGCGATGAGCGCATTTTGATGGTGAGTTTTTTTCAGCATCCGCTCTACCCCTACAGCGGCACAGAGCCGGGCGCAGCCAATTTGCTCAACCTTGCGGTGCCGGCGTACACACGGGGCGCGCAGATTCGTACCTTGATCGAGACCCACTGGATACCCCGTCTGGAGGCCTTTGAGCCGCAAATGGTCTTCATCAGTGCCGGTTTTGACGCGCATTGCCAGGATGGACTGGCTCAGCTCGGCCTGGAGGATGAGGACTACGCCTGGATCACTGGGCAGCTCAAGCGTATTGCGCAGCGCCATGCTCAGGGACGTATCGTTTCTTGCCTCGAAGGCGGCTACCATCTCGGTGCGCTGGCCCGCAGCGTCGAAGCGCATCTGCGGGTCCTGGCCGATCTTTGATGATTTGGGGAGTTTTTACCTATGGCGGCAGCGGGTACAGTGGGCCCTCTTGAGACCCTGCGGGGGGTCAAGCTGGAACAGGCTTGGGCTGCAGTGACCCACAGCTCGGTGCTGATCGAATTGAGCCTGCTGCTGGGGTGTCTGTTGCTGGCCTGGACCTTGGTACGTGGGCTCAGGCGGGCCTTGCCGCAGGTGTCCGATTCATCGGTCCTGTTCGGTCGACGCGAATTCGACGGAGCCTTGTTTCCTCTGGTCTTGTTGCTCCTGGTCTACGCCGCGCATGCCGGCCTGAAGATCGTCGCTGTTTCACTGTTTGTGATGGCTCTGGCGCTGCCGGTGTTGCTGTCGCTGGCCATCATCCGCGTCGGGGTCAAGGTGCTGCAGGCGGCCTTCAAGCAGGCACCCTGGGTGCGAGTCCTGGAGCGGTCTATCTCCTGGCTGGCTTGGTTGGCCGTCGTTCTTTGGATTACGGGGCTCTTGCCTTTGATGCTCAGTGAGCTCGACAACATCGTCTGGCGGGTGGGTGGCTCCAAACTGACCGCGCTGGATGTGCTGGGCGGCGCCCTGACCGCCGCGGCGGTGTTGATTGTTTCTCTGTGGGTGTCTTCAGCCATCGAAGACCGCCTGCTGCGATCCGCCTCGGGCAGCGACTTGTCTTTACGCAAGGCGGTCAGTAATGTCGTGCGGGCCCTGTTGGTGGCGGTGGGTCTCATCCTCAGCCTGACGGCCGTGGGCATTGATTTGACCGCTTTGTCGGTACTTGGCGGGGCGATCGGCGTGGGCGTAGGCCTGGGGCTGCAGAAGCTCGCCGCCAGCTATGTCAGCGGCTTTGTGATGCTGGCCGAGCGCAGCGTACGCATCGGGGACAACGTGCGGATTGACAACTTTGAAGGACGCATCACGGATATCAATGCGCGGTACACCGTTGTGCGCGCCCTTTCGGGCCGGGAGTCGGTCGTGCCCAATGAAATGTTCATCAGCAACCGCATTGAGAACCTGTCTCTGACCGACCCCCAGGTGTTGCAGACCACCACCGTTCCGGTGCCCTACGGCAGCGATGTCGATCGGGTGATGGGTCTGCTTGAGGCGGCAGCCCGTGCTCAGCCGCGGGTCTTGGCCGAACCCGCCCCGGCCGCTCAGTTGAGCCAGTTCGGCCCCGATGGGCTCGAATTTACGCTGTGCTACTGGATCGTGGATCCGGAAAACGGGCAGGGTAATCTCAGGTCGGCTGTCAACCTTGAGATTTTGCGTTCGCTGCGGGCGCACGGCGTGGAAATTGCCGCTCCGCAGCGGGTGTTCCAAATCCAAAGTCCTGCGGCACGGTGAGGACTGTGCCGAGGCTGCGTGCGGGCCCAGCGAGGCCTTGACTTGCCGGTCGGAGCGGGATACAGTCCCAAAAAGAACGGTCGTGCTTTTTCTGAGGCTTGGGGTTGCGGTCGCCTCAATTTGCCTCCAAGACCGCCGTTTGGGCAGGGCCGCTTAGAATGCCGCAATTGACGTAACGTCAATTAGGCGAGGGGTCGCCCGAAGGCGGCCCAACCCCGATTCAAACAGTTCTGGAGAACCCATGAAGGTTTTGGTACCCGTCAAGCGCGTGGTTGACTACAACGTGAAGGTGCGCGTCAAGTCTGACGGCAGCGGTGTGGACATTGCTAACGTGAAGATGAGCATGAACCCCTTCGACGAAATTGCGGTCGAGGAGGCCACGCGCCTGAAAGAAAAGGGTGCGGCCACCGAGGTGATTGCCGTTTCCTGCGGAGTAACGCAGTGCCAGGAGACGCTGCGCACGGCCATGGCCATCGGCGCTGACCGAGGCATTTTGGTGGAGACGGCTGAAGAATTGCAGCCGCTGGCGGTAGCCAAGCTGCTCAAGGCTCTGGTTGAAAAAGAAGGCCCGCAGCTTGTCATTTTGGGCAAGCAGGCCATCGATGATGACTGCAACCAGACCGGCCAGATGCTCGCTGCCCTGCTGGGCTGGCCGCAAGCCACTTTCGCCTCCAAGGTGGAGATTGCCGGCGACCAGGCGACCGTCAGCCGTGAGGTCGACGGGGGTATCGAGACGCTTTCGCTGGGCTTGCCGGCCATCGTCACCACCGACCTGCGCCTTAACGAGCCGCGTTATGTGACGCTGCCCAACATCATGAAGGCCAAGAAAAAGCAGCTTGACACTTTCAAGCCCGAGGATCTGGGGGTTGATGTCAAGCCGCGCATCAAGACGCTCAAGGTCAGCGAGCCGCCCAAGCGCGGCGCTGGTGTCAAGGTGGCCGATGTGGCGGCCCTGGTGGACAAACTCAAGAACGAGGCCAAAGTCCTGTGAGGCTTTGTGTTTTTCTCAATGGATTCAATCTCTGAAAGTCTGATGTATGGCATCCCTGGTTATTGCTGAACACGACAACGCCGGCCTCAAACCGGCCACCCTCAACACTGTGACCGCGGCGGCCCAGTGCGGCGGCGAGGTACACGTGCTGGTGGCCGGGCATCATGCAGCCGGGGCCGCCCAAGCCGCGGCCCAGATCGCCGGGGTCGCCAAGGTCATCCATGCCGACGCGGAGGGTCTGGCCCACGGCCTGGCCGAGAATCTGGCCGCCCAGGTGCTGGCCGTGGCCAGGAATTACAGCCACATCCTTTTTCCGGCCACTGCCTCGGGCAAAAATGTGGCCCCGCGCGTGGCTGCCAGCCTCGATGTGGCACAGCTGTCGGATGTAACCAAGGTCATCAGCCCCGATACCTTTGAGCGCCCAATTTATGCGGGCAACGCAATTGCCACCGTGCAAAGCGGCGATGCGATCAAGGTGATCACGGTGCGCACCACTGGCTTTGATGCCGCCGCCACCGGAGGCAGCGCCGCGGTGGAGAGCGCGGCGGCGGTGGCCGACAGCGGCAAGAGCCGTTATGTGGGCAGCGAGCTCTCAAAGAGCGACCGGCCCGAGCTCACCGCAGCCAAGATCATCGTCTCCGGTGGCCGCGCTCTGGGCAGTGCCGAGAAGTTCAATGAGGTCATGACACCGCTGGCCGACAAGCTCGGCGCGGCGCTGGGCGCCAGCCGCGCCGCAGTAGACGCTGGCTATGCACCCAATGACTGGCAAGTGGGCCAGACCGGCAAGATCGTGGCGCCGCAGTTGTATGTGGCCGCGGGCATCTCGGGGGCCATCCAGCACCTGGCGGGCATGAAGGACTCCAAGGTGATCGTGGCCATCAACAAGGATCCGGAGGCACCGATCTTCAGCGTGGCCGACTACGGTCTGGAGGCCGATCTGTTTGCCGCTGTGCCTGAGCTGGTGAGCAAGCTCTGAGAGCCGGCTAAAAGACTGAAGGCATCCAGTGGGTGCCTTTTTTTTAGGCTTTTACCCTTGAACCCGCGATCTGCGCCGCGTTGAAAACCGACCTTACTTTGCATCTGAACGAAAGACCCGACCATGAGCTATAACGCCCCCGTCAAGGACATGCTGTTCAACATCAAGCATCTGGCCGGCATCGACGAGATTGCCCGCATCCCTGGCTTTGAGGAAGCCGGATTCGACACCGCGCAGGCTGTGCTCGAAGAATGCGCCCGCTTTAACCAGGAGGTGCTGGCCCCGCTCAATTGGGAGGGCGATCGCAATCCCTCGGTCCTCAAGAATGGAGTGGTTCACACCACCCCGGGCTTCAAGCAGGCCTTCAAGCAGTATGTTGAAGGCGGCTGGCAGGGCTTGCAACACCCGGCCGAGTTCGGCGGGCAGGGACTGCCCAAGACCATAGGCGCTGCCTGCGGCGAAATGCTCAATGCGGCCAACATGAGTTTTGCGCTGTGCCCCCTGCTGACCGACGGCGCCATCGAAGCCTTGCTGACGGCCGGTTCCGATGAACTCAAGGCCACGTATCTGGAAAAACTGGTGACGGGTCAGTGGACGGGCACCATGAATCTGACCGAACCCCAGGCCGGCTCGGACCTGGCGGCAGTGCGCACCCGGGCCGAGCCGCAGCCCGACGGCTGCTACAAGATTTTCGGTACCAAGATTTACATCACCTATGGCGAGCACGATATGGCCGAAAACATCGTGCATCTGGTGCTGGCCCGCGTGCCCGGAGCACCCGAGGGGGTTAAGGGCATCAGCCTGTTTGTGGTGCCCAAGTTTCTGGTGCAAGCCGATGGTTCGGTGGGGCAGCGCAACGATGTGCACTGCGTGAGCATTGAGCACAAGCTGGGTATCAAGGCCAGTCCGACGGCTGTCTTGCAGTACGGTGACGGCCTGGCCGGTAGCGTGGCCGATCGGGCCGGCGCGGGGGCGGTCGGTTTCCTGGTGGGTCAGGAAAATCGCGGCCTGGAGTACATGTTCATTATGATGAATGCGGCCCGCTATGCGGTGGGCGTGCAGGGCATCGCGATTTCAGACCGGGCCTATCAGAAGGCGGTGCAGTACGCCCGCGACCGGGTACAGAGCCGGCCCGTGGACGGCTCTTTCCCGGCAAGCGCACCCATCATCCACCATCCTGATGTCAAGCGTATGCTGATGACCATGCGTGCCTACACCGAGGGCTGTCGTGCCATGGCGGCGGTGGCTGCTGCCGCTTTCGATGCTGCTCATCACCATCCCGATGTGGCAACCCGGCAGGAAAATCAGGCCTTCTACGAATTCATGGTGCCACTGGTCAAGGGCTACAGCACTGAAATGAGCCAGGAGGTGACCGCCCTGGGCGTACAGGTGCATGGCGGCATGGGCTTTATTGAAGAGACCGGCGCTGCGCAGTATTACCGCGATGCCAAGATCCTGACCATCTATGAAGGCACCACCGCCATACAGGCCAACGACCTGGTGGGGCGTAAGACGCTGCGTGATGGGGGACGTACGGCACGGGCCCTGGCCGCACGCATTGAAGCAACTGAGGCCGAGCTCCTGGCCCAAGGCAGTGCACCGGCGCGGGCTGTGGCCGGCCGCCTGGCTGCTGCCCGTCGGGCTTTTATCGACGTGGTCGATTTCATCGGTCATGCGGGCAAGACCTCGCCCAATGCCGTGTTCGCTGGCAGTGTTCCCTACCTCATGCTGGCCGGCAATTTGATGTCCGGTTGGCAGATGGCGCGGGCGATGTTGGCGGCCGAGCAATTACTGGCCGAGGGGCAGGCCGGCGAATTTGGCCGCGAGTTTTTGCAAAGCAAGATCACCACCGCTCGTTTTTACGCCGACCACCTGCTCACCCGCATTCCTGGCCAGCGCGACGCTATCGTCGAAGGTGCCGACTGCGTCAACGAATTGGCGCTCGAAGCTTTCTGAGCTGCGGCTCCTTTTTTTGAAAGCCCTTCTTATGTCGCGACTACCTGGCGCCTTGGCTCAACTGTCTTTTCCCGTGATCGGCTCGCCGATGTTCATTCTGAGCACGCCCAAGCTGGTGATTGCTCAATGCATCGCTGGCGTGGTGGGCTCCATGCCCGCGCTCAATGCACGGCCGATTTCCCAGCTCGACGAGTGGCTGGCTGAGATCACCGAAACATTGGCGGCCTACAACCGGGCCCATCCCGATCGGCCCGCGGCGCCCTTTGCCATCAATCAGATCGTGCACAAATCGAACGACCGGCTCGAGCAGGACATGGCCTTGTGCGTCAAGTACAAGGTACCGATTTACATTACCTCGCTGGGCGCCCGCGAAGACATCAACCAGGCGGCGCACAGTCATGGGGGTGTGGTGCTGCATGACATCATCAACAACGCCTTTGCGCACAAAGCGATCGAGAAAGGTGCTGACGGCCTGATTGCGGTGGCCGCAGGTGCCGGTGGCCATGCCGGGGTCAAAAGCCCCTTCGCCCTGATTCAGGAAATCCGCCAGTGGTTTGACGGTCCGTTGGCGCTCTCGGGGGCTATTTCCACCGGCGGTGCGGTACTGGCGGCGCAGGCCATGGGGGCGGACTTTGCCTACATCGGCTCGGCCTTCATTGCCACCGAGGAGGCCCGCGCGGCCGACGACTACAAGCAGGCGGTGGTGGACTGTGATTCGGACGATATTGTCTATACCAACCTGTTCACCGGGGTGCACGGCAACTATCTGGCGCCCTCGATCCGCAAATCCGGACTGGACCCGGCCAATCTGCCCACCAGCGACCCCAGCAAGATGAATTTCGGCGGCGACACGGCCGCCAAGGCCTGGCGCGATATCTGGGGCTGCGGGCAGGGCATAGGCGCGATCGACAAAGTGCAAAAGGCCGGCGACTACATTGCCCAGCTGCGCCGCGAGTACGAAGAGGCCCGCCAGCGCGTGTGCGCCTGAGCTTCTGAGGGCCTGGGCGCTGGGGCCGGCCGATCAGGCCCCACAGACCGACGAAAAAGCTGTATATTTGTACAGTACTTTTCGATCTGTCTGTTTCCGTGTCTGACCCAAGCGTTCCTGAACTTCCCCAAGTGTGGCGGGCGAGCGAACTGGCCTGCGCTCGTGAGCCGGTGCTGCCCACGGGCTATGCCGCGCTCGATGCGGTACTGCCCGGCGGCGGCTGGCCGGTCGGTGGCCTGAGCGAGCTGCTGCAGGCGCCCACAGTGCATGCCGAATGGAGTCTGTTGGCCCCCTGCCTGGCCCGTCTTCGCTCCTTTCCATCGGCCCAGGGCTCGGCGGTCCGTCCAGCCTCGGTGCTTATTGGCGCACCGCATTTGCCTTTCGGGCCAGCCCTGGCGGCGCAAAACTGTGATCCGGCCGGCCTTTTGCAGGTGTGCGCGGACACCCCCGCCGATCGTCTGTGGGCGGCCGAGCAGGCCTTGCGCTGCGCGGAGGTGCAGGCCGTGGTGCTGTGGATCGAGCGGGTGGCCTTGCCAGCCTTGCGGCGCCTGCAGAGCCTGGCGCAGTCTCAATCGCGCCTGTTGTTTGTTTGCCGGCCGCACTCAGCGCACCAGCAGGCCTCACCCGCGCCCTTGCGGCTGGCTTTGCAGTGGTCGCCTGCCGTGGCCGGTGCCGCGGCGGTGTTGGAGGTCGAGGTACTCAAGCGTCGCGGGCCACCCCTGTCCGCCCCGGTGCGGCTGCAAACTTCGCCGGCAACCCTGCGGCACTTGCTGGCTGCCAGCCATGCGCAAGCCTTGCATCGTCGGCAATCTGCCCGGCGGCCGCCGGGCCCCCTGGAGGTATCCGATGCTCTGGATCGCGCTGCGAGCCTGGCCTGATGTCCCAGCGATGCCCGCCGCGCACGCCTCGCTGGCCTGCCATGCCCTGCGCTACACCCCGCGGGTGAGCCTGGCCCGCGATGCGGTGCTGATGGAAGTCTCGGCCAGCTTGCGTCTGTTTGGCGGCTTGAGGGCTTTGCTGGTGCAGCTGCGCGAGCAAGTGATGAGGGAGGGTTGGCTCGAGGATGCACAGGGGCTGCGCGCCGCCGCGGGACGCACCTCGCTCCAGGCGCTGGCCCGTCTGCGTTTGTGGCGACCCTGGCGCGAGACGGCCCGCATTGCGGTCGGTGATCTGCCTCTGGCTGCCTTGGATGCGGCGCAGCCCCATTTGCCTTTGCTCGAGCGCCTGGGTTGTCAGCGCTGGCAGGACCTGCGTCGCTTGCCACGCCAGGGCGTGGCCCGCCGCTTCGGCCAGGATTTGCTCGATGCCTTGGACCAGGCCCTGGGCGAGCGCCCCGAAAGTCATGTGTGGTGGCAGGTGCCAGAGGCCTTCGCGGCGCATCTGCAATGGCCCGGCGGCATCGAAAACGCCGAGGGCCTGTTGCGGGCGGCTCAGCGCCTGTTGCAGCACCTGTACATCTGGCTGGTGACGCGCAAACTCGGCGTCCTGGGCTTGGAGCTGGGTTGGCAAAGCGACAGCCAGCGAAACGCCGCCGATCCTCGTGTCTTGCGCTTGAATCTGCGCGAGGCGAGCCAGGACATGGAGCATGTGCTGCGCTTGCTTTCGGAGCATCTGCCCGGGGTGCACTGGGACGCGCCGGCCCAGATGGTGAGCCTGCGCTCGGTGGAGACAGCGCCGCTGGCTGAGCGCAGCAACACCTTGCTGCCCGATGAGCAGCGCCGCGGCGAGAGTCTGGGGCAGTTGCTCGAGCGTCTGGAGGCGCGATTGGGTCCGGCGCAGATCCAGCGTTGGCAGTCCGGTGCTCGCCACGAGCCCGAGTGCATGCAGCAGTGGCTGCCGGCTTCGGTGCTGCATCGCCGCCAGGGCACGACGCCCACGAGGGCTTCTGCAAGGGCTCTGAAGGGCTTGCCGCCAGCGTCTCTCGCGGGCTCCAAGTCTGGGTCGGTGGCCTTGGGGGGCGCTGTGTTGCCGGCTCACTGGGCCCAACTGCTGCCGACCTGGCTGCTGCCGCAGCCCCAACCCTTGCACCTTCAGGGGGATCGGCCCTGTTATCAAGGGCCCCTGGCCCTGTTGGTCGGCCCGCAGCGGTTGGAGCTTGCTGGCTGGATGCTTGCGGATCCAGGGCCCGGCGGCGAGCGCCGCGCGCAGACGCCGGTTTTGCGCGATTACTTCATCGCCCGCAGTGCCCGGGCGGGCCTGTTGTGGATCTATCGCGAGCGTCAGCCCCGCGCGCAGGCGGCCTGGTTTCTGCATGGCCTCTTTGCCTGAGCTTTATATGCTGCCCCCGAGCCTGCCCGATTACGCCGAGCTGCATGCACTGAGTAATTTCAGTTTCCAGCGCGGTGCTTCGCACCCGGAGGAGCTGGTCGAGCGTGCGAGCGCCTTGGGTTATCGCGCCTTGGCCTTGACCGATGAATGCTCGGTGGCCGGCGTGGTACGTGCCCATCAGGCGGCGCGGGCCTGTGGCCTGCCTTTCATCCCCGGCGCTGAATTCCGTTTGCATCAGGAGGCCCTGCGCCTGCTGGTACTGCCGCACGATGCGCAGGGTTGGGGCCACCTGTGTGAATTCATCACAGCTGCGCGTCAGGCTGGCCAGGGCGATTCGGCCGCTTACCGGGTGGCGCGCGGTGAAGTGGCTTTCGAACGCTTGCAAGCTTGCGAAATCATCCTGTGTCCACTGACCGAGCAACCGATCGATCCGATCGCACTGACTGATCAGCTGGCCTGGGCGGTGCAGCTCTGGCGTGGCCGCCTGTGGCTGGCGGTGCATGTGCAGCAGCGTCTCGACGATGCGCTCCGTCTGGAGCAGCTTGAGCAACTGGCCGAGCGCTACGGTGTGCCGCTGCTGGCCGCTGGCGCAGTCCTGATGCACAAACGTTCGCGCAAGCCTCTGCTGGATGTGGTGACAGCCATCGGGCTGGGCTGCGCGGTGCAGGAGGCCGGTCGCGCTTTGCAGCCCAACGCCCAGGCCCATCTGCGCTCACGCCTGCAATTGGCCGAGCTCTACCGCCCCGAATGGCTGGCCGCCACCCTGGTGGTGGCGCAGCGCTGCCGTTTCAGTCTGGACGAAATTGCCCATCACTATGCCTACCCCCGTCAGGACAGCGTGCCTGCTGGTTGCACACCCTTGCAGTGGCTTGAGCATTTGACCCACCAAGGCCTGCGCGAGCGCTATCCCCAGGGCGCACCTGAGGCCGTGCAGCAACAGGTGGCCCACGAGTTGGATCTGATTGCTCAATTGCGCTACGAAATGTATTTTTTGACCGTCTACGACATCGTGCGCTTTGCCCGCTCGCAAGGCATCTTGTGCCAAGGCCGTGGCTCGGCGGCCAATTCGGCGGTTTGTTACTGCCTGGGCATCACCGCCGTCGATCCGGCCGAGAGCAATTTGCTGTTTGAGCGTTTCATCAGCCGCGAGCGGCTCGAGCCTCCCGATATCGATGTGGATTTTGAGCATCAGCGGCGCGAGGAGGTCATCGCCTACATCTACCGTCGCTATGGCCACGACCGGGCTGCTTTGGCAGCCACCGTCATCCGTTACCGGCCACGCAGCGCCTTGCGCGATGCGGGCAAGGCGCTGGGCCTGCCCCTCGATTTGATCGAGGCCTTCGCCCGCGACTGCAGCTGGATGGACCGCAGCGAGGCCGACCCGGTCTGGCCCGAGGGGGTAGATCGCAACGACCCGCTCATTGCGCAGTGGCTGGCCTGTGCCACTGAGTTGCTGGGTATGCCTCGCCATCTGGGGCAGCATGTAGGCGGTTTTGTGCTCACCCAGGACAAGCTCACCCGCCTGGTGCCCGTTCAGCCGGCCGCCATGGACGGGCGCTACATCATCCAGTGGGACAAGGACGACCTCGAGGCCGTAGGTCTGATGAAGGTTGATGTGCTGGCGCTGGGCATGCTCTCAGCCCTACGCCGCTGTCTTTCGTTGGTGTCGCAGTGGCGGGGGGGTACGCTGCAGATGCACCAGATTCCTGCCGATGACACCGCCACCTACGACATGATCTGCGCCGCCGACACGGTGGGTGTGTTTCAGATTGAAAGTCGAGCACAGATGGGTATGCTGCCGCGGCTGTTACCGCGTTGCTACTACGACCTGGTGGTGCAAGTGGCCATCGTGCGTCCGGGGCCGATACAAGGCGGCATGGTGCACCCTTACCTGGAACGGCGCGAGCAGATGCGCCAGGGGCACAAGCCGGTCATCGAGCATCCAGCGCTCGCGCCTGCGTTGGGCCGCACTCTGGGGGTGCCGATTTTTCAGGAGCAGGTCATGCAGATTGCCATGATCGCGGCCGACTTCACCCCTGGTGAGGCCGATCAACTGCGCCGCGCCATGGCGGCCTGGAAGCGCAAGGGTGGGCTCGATCCTTTTCGGCAGCGGCTGATCGGCCGTATGGTCGTCAAAGGCTATCCGCTCGATTTCGCTCAGCGTATCTTCAGCCAGATCGAGGGCTTTGGCGAGTACGGCTTTCCGGAGAGCCATGCGGCCAGCTTTGCCAAGTTGGTCTATGTCAGTTGCTGGCTTAAATGCCACGAGCCGGCCTGTTTCCTGGCCGCCATGCTCAACGCCCAGCCGCTGGGGTTTTATTCGCCTTCGCAATTGGTGCAAGATGCGCGACGGCATCAGGTGCAGGTGCGGCCGGTGGATGTGACGGCCAGTGCCTGGGACTGCACGCTTGAATCGGCCGATGGGCCGCCGGGTACGCAGCCCGCCCCGGGTCGCTCGCCGCAGCCGGCGGTGCGCCTGGGGCTGTGCATGGTGGCGCAGCTCTCCCGGGCCGGTGCCGAGCGCCTCCTTGAGGCGCGCCGGCAGGGTGCCTTTGTCAGCGTCGAGGATTTGGCACTGCGGGCGGCTCTGGGCAAGCGCGATCTGGATGCTCTGGCCGCGGCCGATGCACTGGCCGCTTTGGCCGGTCATCGGCGTCAGCAGGTCTGGCAGGCCGCCGCCCTGCGGCCGGCGCCACAGTTGCTGCGCAGCGCACCGATTCATGAGCCAGGCCTGCTGCTAGCTCCCATGCCAGAGGCCCAGGACATTGTGGACGATTACCGCACCTTGGGGCTGAGTTTGCGTCGCCACCCGCTGGCCTTGCTGCGGCCACAGCTTCGGCGCCGCGGCCTGCTCTCGGCCGGTGAGCTCGAGGCCTTGCCTGGGGGACGAAGGGTGGCTGCCGGGGGCCTGGTGACGGTGCGCCAGCAGCCTTCGACGGCGCGCGGCACGGTGTTTTTGACCCTCGAGGACGAGACCGGCTCGGTCAACATCATTGTCGGCCGTTCGCTGCGCCAGCGCGAGCGCGCCCTGTGGATGCACGCACGCCTGCTCGCGGTCTGGGGCACTTGGCAGCGTAGCGCAGAAACCGGTCGACAGCCCGGCTACGGTGCGGTACGCAATTTGGTGGCACACCGGCTGCAAGACCTCAGCCCGCTCATCGGAGAGCTGACCTCAGTCAGTCGCGATTTTCACTGAAATTTAGAACGATAAATCTACCAGTCCAGGCCCAAAGTCGGCCTGTTAGGCCGACTTTGCGACAACTTGCCTGCCCGATCATCAGTTGACTGGTTTTGTCACCCTCTTGTCATTTCTTTACATCGGCGCCGAGATTCGCTCCTACACTGCGGCGCTGCAACATCCTGCAAGGACGCCTTTGTTCCTCCAAGCGAACGGATCCCCGCCGTTTGCCCCCAAAGACATTCATCGTGGTTTGAGCATGACGCATAAGAGCTTGTTCAAGGAAGCGGCCCGGCACTATGTGCAGCGCGGCCAAATGTCCGACGGCCCGCCTCAACCGGTCAGGCAGCCCGTCGCGTCGGCACCGGCTTCTTATGGCGATACAGACTTGCAGATGAGCGCAATGGCCTTTGGTTCGTCGACGCAGCCGCCCAGACCGCCGGCAGGCAGCCATCGCGACCCGTGACCTTGCGGCTTGGCCGAGCCGGGCTTAGACGCCCGAGGGAAAGGTCTCAGGCACCTCTGCACTGACCCACACCGGCCCCTTATCCAGCGGTTCTACCGCGTGCGTGTGGTCCATGTGCAAGATGGCATCAAACTGCGCGGGCAGGCAGGTCATGAAATAGTGGCTGTGTCGCTCAGTCTCGGGTCTATAGATGACCCCGATGGCGCGCTGTAGGCGCTGCGCCCGGGTGAGTTGAGCCAGTCTGTCATTGCCGCGCAGCACCAGCACAAAGCGGTCGGCATCGGCTTGATGGAACAGATCTTCCCAGCTTCCAGCCAGCCCCGGTCGCACGCGTTTGCGTTGCGCCGGTTCGTCCCAGTCGCTGGCGGCGGTCACGGTTCCGGTGTAGGTGCTCAAGCCCAGGCTGAAGACGTCCTGGCCGTATTGCTGTCTGAGCAGTTGACCCAGGTTCCACTCGCCACGCGCACCCATCTCGGTGGCGCTGGCATCGCCCAGATGCGAGTTGTGGGCCCAGATCGCCAAACGGGCCGGCCGTCCCGGCCGTCCCAAGTAGGACTCCAGTGCTTGCACCGTCTCGAGCATATGACTGTCACGCAGATTCCAGGAGGCAACCCGCCCGCCGAACATGCTGCGGTAATACGCTTCGGCATTGCGAACCAGGCGGGCGTTCTGTTGGGCATCGAACAGCTGGCTGATCTGCGGCTCGGTCTGCGCGCTGCGCCGGTGTATATCGCGCAATTGCTCCAACACTTCGGCCTCGCAGCTACGCGTCAGGCCCAGGCTGGCGCCGTAGCCATAGGCTTGGCTGTCTTCGCGCACATGGTCAAAGCAGGCATAGCGAGCGCGGGCGCGTTGCGCGGCCGGGGGGTCGACCTGGTCCAGATACTCGAGCACCTGCGCCATCGAGCGAAACAGGCTGTAGAGGTCCAGGCCGAAAAAGCCGACCTGCGAGCCTGTGCTCAGGTTGTGGTTACGCAACCAATGGGCAAATCGAACCACCTCGGTGTTACGCCACATCCAGGCTGGAAAGCGTTCAAAGCCTTCGAGAGCCTGTGCAGCATGGACATCGGAGCTGTGGCCGGTCACATACCGGTGCAGCCGGTAGGCATCGGGCCAATCGGCTTCGACGGCCACCGCATCGATGCGGCGCTCGAGGATCAGTCGCTGGGTGATCTCGGCGCGCTCCCGGTAGAACTCCCGGGTGCCGTGACTGGCCTCACCGATCAGAACAAAGCGTGCTTGGCCCACAGCGGCAAGCAGACGGTCATAGTCAGAGGGATGTCCAAACAGCGGCTGCAAATGCTGCTTGATGCCGTGGACGATCTCAGCCGCACTGGGCCTGACGAGGCTGGTGTTGGCGTTGGTCTGACTCCAGGGGGCAACAGGGCGAGCGTTCGTCATTGCACGGGCGGTCGTGTGGGCTCGATAGCCTGGGCCGCCTGGCCAATTTCCAAGGACCGCTCGGTCCAGGCTTTGTCCAAGAGCTCACAGACTTCTTCATCACTGGCCTGGCTCATGTGGTCGTACCACAGACCAACGGCATGAAAGGGCTCGGGCATGAAGGGACAAACCACTTCATCGACCACGTCGGCCAGAGCCTCGCAGCTATCGCGCGCCCCCACCGGCACAGCAACCGTCAGTTTGGCCGGTGCCTGTTGGCGCACCGCCAGGGCCGCAGCGCGCATGGTTGCACCCGTGGCCAAACCGTCGTCCACCAAAATCACATGGCGCCCCCGCGGGCTGACCGCCGGATGATCGCCCCGGTAGCGGCGCTCGCGCCTTTGCAACTCATCCTGCTCGCGGGCCAGCACATCGGCCACGGCCTGGCTCGACCACTCGATGCCCTGCAAGGGATTCATCACTCTCACCCCGCCGCTGGCGATGGCGCCCATCGCGTATTCCTCGTGACCGGGCAAGCCGAGTTTGCGCACCACCCAAATATCCAGGGGGGCATGCAAGGCCTTGGCCACCTCGTAGGCCACGGCCACGCCACCGCGTGGCAGGCCCAGAATCAGCAGATTGGGCTCGTGCAGATGTTGACCCAAGGCCTCGGCCAGGGCCTGACCGGCGTCGCGGCGGTCCCGGTAGGGGGGGTGGACAGTGCGTAGAGGTCGCATCGACAAGCCCTCTGGGTCAGTGGACGCCCCAGGCGCGATCTTGCGCCCCGGCCATTGCATGGCCTTGTAACTGCGATCGGAAATACAGGTTGAACCATTCGCAGGCCAAACGCGAGACCTCTTGCAAGGCTCCCGGTTCCTCGAAGAGATGGCCGGCTCCCGGCACGATGGCCAAGCGCTTGTCGCAATGCAGCAGGCCCATGGCCTCGGTGTTAAGGTGCAGCACTTGCCGATCGCTTCCGCCCACGATCAACAGTGTGGGGGCGCTGACGCCGGCCAGCGTGGCCGCGCCGGCCAGATCGGGTCGCCCGCCGCGCGAGACGACACAGGCAATGCGGCCGTCAAGCCGTGCTGCTGCGGTCAGGGCCGCAGCCGATCCGGTGCTGGCGCCGAAATAGCCGATCGGCCACTCCCACAACCCAGGCTGTTGAAGCACCCACAGGGTGGCCGCCAGCATGCGATCGGTGAGTAATGCAATGTTGAAGCGGTGTTCGGCGGTTCGGATGTCCACCTGCTCCTCATGCGCGGTCAGCAGGTCCAGCAGCAGCGTGGCCACGCCCGACTGATGCAGGGCTGCAGCGACCAGACGGTTGCGCGAACTGTGCCTGCCACTGCCGCTGCCATGGGCAAAGATCACCAATCCGTGAACTTCGGCGGGCAAGACCAGATCACCGTAAATCCACTGCGAGCCGATCGGAATGCGTATCTCTCGGGAGACATTGTGTCCGGGCACGGTCGAGCGCTGCCATTGCGGATGGGGGTTGGGCTGCGGCAGTTGCGACATGGGGCTTCTCCGACTTCCCAATCTAGTCAGCGCGTTGCCGCCCGCATGTCGTCCAAAGGGCGGCTCCCATGTAGGAGGCGGGCCAGCCCGGATGCAGCCTCCTCACAACGCCAGCTTCTTACCCAGCTTGTCGCTGCCGGCCGACAGGCAGGCTGTTGCGCACGCCTAGAGTCAAGGGTTGTGTTGGCCGGGCCGTCTTGCGCTGCGGCTGGTCAGTGCAGACCCGTTTTTCTCAACCTCAAGGAACCGGAGCCCAGGCATGGACAACCCAACAATGACCCACAATTCCAGCGATGCTGCCCGAATGAATGTCTCTAGCAGCGGCGACCCGTCGGCCTCGCATTGGCGCAGCGCCGAAAGCGCACGCGACGTGGTCGACCGCACCCGCACTCTGGCCCATGAGGCGGTCGATCGTCTGGCCAGTGGCGCTTCGGGCTGGGTCGACCGGATGGAGGGCCGCGGCCAGGGCCTGAGCGATGTACCGCTGCGCGCCTGGGACTATTCACGCAGCACGGTGAAAAACCACCCGGTCGCCACTGTGGCCCTGGCCGTGCTCGCCGGATACATGGTGGTGCGTTTACTGGATTTACGCCGCCCGTGAGGGCCTGAAGTTCAGGCCTTTTCCAAGGGGGCATTCGGCGATGCCCACTGCCGTCACAAGTGTTTGACCAGCACTTGGCTCTTGCGGTTGAGGTTGTACTTGCGCTTGCGTGCCTCGGGCAGCCAGTCGATCTCCACCGCCTGGAAACCGCGCTTTAAAAACCAGTGCATGGTGCGGGTGGTCAGGACAAAGATGCTGTTCAGACCTTGGGCGCGCGCACGCTGCTCGATGCGCTTGAGCATGCGTTCGCCGTCGCCTTGCCCCTGGCTGTGCGGCGATACCGTCAGTGCCGCCATCTCGCCCGTACGCGCCTCGGGGTAGGGATACAAGGCCGCGCATCCGAAGATCACCCCATCGTGTTCGATCACGGTGTAAAGACCGGCATCGCGCTCGATTTCAGTTCGATCGCGCTTGACCAGGGTGCCATCGTTCTCGAAGGGTTCGATCAACTGCAGGATGCCACCAACATCATCGACCGTGGCTTCGCGCAGGCTCTCGAGCTTTTCATCGATCACCATAGTGCCTATGCCATCGTGCACATAAATCTCCAGCAGCAGGGCGCCGTCGGTGGCAAAAGGCAGGATGTGCGTGCGGTCAACACCGGCCTTGCAGGCCTTGACACAGTGCTGCAGGTAAAAGCCAGTGTCGGTCGGCTGCGCGGGCGCAGGCAGTGTGGCCAGCAGCTTTTCTGCGAGATCGAGCGGCATTTCGGTATCGATCGGGTTGTCTTCGCCGGCCGGTTCGTCTGGCCGCACCCTGATACCCGGCACTTCGCTGAGAAAAATCAACTTGTCGGCCTGCAATTCGATGGCCACCCGCGTCGCCACCTCTTCCATGGTGAGATTGAAAGCCTCGCCGGTGATCGAAAAGCCAAAGGGCGAGAGCAGCACCATGGCGCCCATGTCCAGCGTCTGGCGGATGCCGGGGACATCGACTTTGCGCACCAGGCCAGAGTGTTTGAAATCGATGCCCTCGACGATACCCACGGGCCGGGCCGTGATGAAGTTGCCCGAAATCACCCTTACCGTGGATCCAGCCATCGGCGTGTTGGGTAGGCCCTGGCTGAAGGCAGCCTCGATCTCATAACGCAGCTGACCGGCCGCTTCCTGGGCACAATCGAGCGCCAGGCTGTCGGTGATGCGCATGCCTTTGGCGTACTGTGCTTCGTGGCCCTTGGCGGCCAGTTGTTCATTGACCTGCGGCCGAAAGCCGTGCACCAGCACAATCTTGACCCCCATGCTCTGAATCAGCGCCAGATCCTGCGCGATGTGCTGCAGCTTGCCTGCCGCTATCGCTTCGCCCGCCATGCCCACCACAAAGGTCTTGCCCCGGTGCAGGTGGATATAGGGCGCGACTGATCGGAACCAGGGCACAAAGGTAAAATTGAAGACGGCTGACATGGCGCGGCAAGTGCTGTTGGCCTGCATTTTGACCCAAGTTCTGCGCCCTGAACCAGAACCTGCCGGGACTGCCCCCGGCCTGTTCTTGCGCAAGCCCTGATCCCTTGCAACTCTCAAACGGTCTGCACCTGGACTTTCCGCAGTCCCTGCCCGTCTCCGACAGGCGGGAGGAGATCGCGCGCGCCATCGAAGCCCACCAGGTGGTCATCGTCTGCGGGGAGACGGGGTCGGGCAAGACCACGCAGTTGCCCAAGATTGCGCTGAGCCTGGGCCGTGGCCGTGCCAACCACCCCGGCCGGCGCGGCCACCTCATTGGCCACACGCAGCCTCGGCGCGTGGCGGCCTCGAGCGTGGCCAAGCGTATCGCCGAGGAGATGAAGACGCCCCTGGGCGAGGTGGTGGGTTACAAGGTGCGCTTTCAGGACCGGCTCTCGCCCGGCGCCTCGGTCAAGCTCATGACAGACGGCATCTTGCTGGCCGAGACCCAAACGGACCCGCTGCTAAGCGCTTATGACACGCTGATCATCGACGAGGCCCACGAGCGCAGTCTGAACATCGACTTCCTGCTGGGCTACCTGCGCCAGCTGCTGCCGCGCCGTCCCGACCTCAAGGTGATCATCACCTCGGCCACCATCGACGCGCAGCGCTTTGCCGACTACTTTGCCTCGCCTGCTCCGTCGCCGGGCCGCCCCAAGGCGGAGCAGGCCCCCTCGGGGGGCATCGACCCGCGTAGCGGCGGAGCGTGGGGGCCCATGATTCCGGCGCCGGTCGTGATGGTGTCGGGCCGCACCTACCCGGTGGAGGTGCGCTACCGCCCCTTTGAAGAAAGTCGCGAGTACGACCTGAACGACGCGATTGCCGACGGCGTGGACGAGCTCTGGAAGGGTGGGGCGGCCTCGGGCGACATTTTGGTGTTTCTCCCCGGCGAGCGCGAGATCCGCGAGGCCGCAGACCACTTGCGCAAGCACCTGGCCCACCAGCCCGTGCTGCGCAGTGCCGAGGTGCTGCCGCTGTTTGCGCGCCTGTCGCAGGCCGAGCAAGACCGCATTTTTGAGCCGCACGGCCAGCGCCGCATCGTGCTGGCCACCAACGTGGCCGAAACTTCGCTCACGGTGCCCGGCATCCGCTACGTGATTGACAGCGGCACGGCGCGCGTCAAGCGCTACAGCTTTCGCAGCAAGGTCGAGCAACTGCTGGTGGAGCCCGTCTCGCAGGCCGCAGCCAACCAGCGCGCGGGCCGCTGCGGCCGCGTAGCCGAGGGCATTTGCATTCGCCTGTACGAGGAGGCCGATTTCAACAACCGGCCCCGCTTCACCGACCCAGAAATTCTGCGCAGCTCGCTGGCGGCGGTGATCTTGCGCATGAAGGCGCTGCACCTGGGCGCGGTGGAAGACTTCGCCTTCATCGAACCGCCCCAGCGCCGCGCCATCGCCGACGGCTACCAGCTGCTCTCAGAGCTGGGCGCAGTGGACGATGCCAACGAGATCACCCGCCTGGGCGAGCTGCTGGCCAAGCTGCCGCTGGACCCGC
>CAZCSD010000046.1:0-13813 GCA_964501235.1 uncultured Polaromonas sp.
GTGTCAAAGCGCTGCTGGATGTTCTTGATGAACCAGCGCGCCTCCTGCAGCCGCTGCTGCAAGGCGGCCGCCTGCTGACCCTTGTGCTGCTTGAGCGCATTGGCATAAATCTCATGTACCCGCAGACGCGGCATGACATCGCTATTGAGCACCACCTTGAAGCCGCGGCCGGACTTTTGCACCAGCACATCGGGCACCACCAGATTGCGCTCGACATTGACGAAGCGGCGGCCTGGTTTGGGATCGAGTCGACCGATCACTGCAATGGCGGCCTTGACCACAGCGTCGGCATAGCCTGTGGCAGAGGCGAGACGCTTGACATCGCGCTTGGCCAGCCACTCCATCGGTTGCTTGCAGATGGCCATCGCGGCGCGGGTCTCCTCGGTATTGCGTTCATCGAGCAGCTGCAGGCTCAGACACTCGGCCAGATCCCGTGCGCCTACGCCGGCCGGCTCCATGTTGTGCAGCAGGCCCAAGGCCACGATGAAACGCTGCTCGATTTCTTCGAGTTGCTCGATATCCTCGCCCGCCAGGGAAGCGGCGAGCTCCTGTAGGCTGCCGTCGAGGTAGCCGTCATCGTTGAGTGACTCGATCAGAAAATGCAGCGCAGCACGGTCCTCTTCGGACAAGCGCAGCGACAGGGACTGCCGGTGCAGATGCTGTTGCAGCGTCTCGTGGCTGCGCGCCAGGTCAATGGCGTCCGCTTCGTCGTCGTCGGTGTTGTTGTTCTTGCGTGCCGGCGCGTCGCTGCCCCATTCGCTGTCATCGGGGGCGGTTTCGACCGACCCGTCTCCCTCCCAGCTTTCCTCGAGCGCGGGCAAAGCATCGGACTCGGTGGCACTGGGCTCGGCGGCGGTATCGGCAGAGGGCAGATCGGGCGCTGCGCTTTGCATCTCTTGGGCCGCCTCAAAATCACGCGCATCCTGACTGACGGGCGCATCGGTCTGGGTCACGCCGAATTCCTCGCGCGGCGCACCTTCATCGGCCACTTCAAGGAAGGGGTTCTCGTCGAGCATTTGCTCGACCTCCTGGCTGAGCTCCAAGGTGGAGAGCTGCAACAGACGGATGGACTGCTGCAACTGAGGCGTCAGCGCCAGATGCTGGGAGACGCGAAGCGACAGGCCCTGCTTCATGGGCTACATGCGGAAGTGCTCGCCCAGATACACCCGACGTACATCAGCGTTCTCTACGATATCGGCGGGTGTTCCCTGGGCCAGAACATGTCCCTCACTGATGATGAAAGCATGGTCACAAATACCCAGGGTCTCGCGCACGTTGTGGTCGGTGATCAGAACGCCGATGCCACGCGACTTGAGAAAACCAACGATGCGCTGAATTTCGATCACCGCAATCGGATCAATGCCGGCAAAGGGCTCATCGAGCAAGATAAAACGCGGTTGCGTCGCCAAGGCCCGGGCAATCTCCACCCGACGGCGCTCGCCCCCCGAGAGCGAAGGGGCGGAAGATTTGCGAATGTGGTCGACCCTCAGGTCGTGCAGCAGCGCATCGGTGCGTTGCTCGATCTCCTGTGACGCCAAGGGCTGGCCCTGGGTGTCGGTCTGCAGTTCGAGCACCGCCCGGATGTTTTCCTCGACCGTGAGCTTGCGAAAGATGGAAGCTTCTTGCGGCAAATAGCTCAGGCCCATGCGAGCGCGCCGGTGTATCGGCAGACGCTCAATGGCCTGCCCGTCTATGCTGATTCGGCCCGCATCGGCCCGCACCAGACCGACGATCATGTAGAAAGAGGTGGTCTTGCCCGCCCCGTTAGGCCCCAGCAGGCCCACCACCTCACCGCTCTCGACGGCCAGCGACACATCTTCAACGACCAGACGGCTGCCGTAGGATTTGCGCAGGCCGACCGCTTCAAGCCGGCTGGCCTGCCGCGCCACCACCGCAGCAGTTTCAGGCGAGGCGCTGGGATCCATGGGTCGCATGGAGATCTACTTTTGAGGCGAGAGCGTGGGGCTCGCGCGCAGAGCCGGGGCTGTGACCGCCGGCGGCACCACAGTAGAAGCAGGGGCAGGCCCGGGCTTTTGCCGCGGCGAGAGCATGGCCCGCACCCGGGTGGTCCCGCCGCCTGCGGCACGGGGCTCGCCATCGACGGTAAGCACCTCGCGAGTGTTGTCGTAGCGGATCAGATCTCCGGTGGTTTCATCGGCCAAGGTTGTGCCCACATAACGACGCAGCACCGCCCTGCGGGTCAGGACCAGCAGATCGATCTTTCCGTCGTAGTCGGCGACTTCAGCCTCGGCCTCGATGTACTCGTCGACCCCATCGCGCTTGCTGCGCCAGTACACCAGTTTGCCCGGTGCGGCCTGGGCGTTGGCCTGCTGAAAGCCTTCTGGCGTTTGGGTGACCTCCACCCGATCGGCACGCAAGTTGATGGTGCCCTTGGTCATGATGACATTGCCGGTAAAGACCGACTTCTGCTTGAGCTCGTCGTGGCGCATCGCGTCGGACTCGGCGTGCAAGGGCTTGAGCCGGTCAGCCTTTTCCGCAAGTACCGGCTGGGCCAGGCTCAGCAGGGCGAGCAGGGTCAGGGGAAGGTGGCGGATCATGAATGCGGCACGAAACTTGCTCAATTGCGAAGGATTGTAGCCGCCCGCGGCGGCGCTCCAGAAGCCACCCCATCAAAAAGAAGCAAGCCCGGAACCAGGCCGCTCTCAGACCCTGGCGCCCTTGGCGATCTGGCCGATCAGATAGTCAGTCACCTGCAGGGCCCGCTGCATGGTGCCCGCCAGGGATCCGGAGGTGTAATACCGGCCGGCAATGCCCACAGACGGAACGCCGTCGACCTTGTACTGCTCCTGCCACTGGGTGGCGCGACGCGACTTGGTCGTTACCGCGAAGGAGTTGTACTGCTCGAGAAACTTTGAGCGATCGACCCCCTGCTTGGATATCCAGGCCGCAATGGAATCGGGCGAATCGAGCGACTGTTTCTCGACATGGATGGCGTAAAACACCTTTTTGTGCAGATCTTCGAGACGCCCCATGGCTTCGAGGACATAAAACAGGCGCTGCTGAGGCTCGAAGTTGGGCCGGAACATCACCGGTACGCGCCGGAAATGCACATGCTTGGGCAACTTGGCCAGCCAAGCCTCCAGCTGCGGCTCGAAGGCGTTGCAGTGCGGGCAGCTGTACCAGAAGAATTCAAGCACATCGACCTTGCCGGGGCCGCCTTCGGTTGGAACCGGGCGCTCTAGGCTGATGAATTCCCCACCATCGACAGGCGTCTTGCCCTGCGCCCACGCAATGGGCGAGGCCGCCAGCGCCACCGAGCCCAGCCCCAGGGAAAAATCACGTCGCAACATCACTCGCACTCCTTGAGCTTCGGTCGGCACTTAAACGCTGCCGACACCAACCCCTATTGAACACCAAAAGCCGTGGATTTTCGTGGCGCCGCAACAAGCCCTTACCGCTGAACGCGAACGACGACGGCCGCCACACCCGCGCCCTCCAGGCGCTCCAAGGCCCTGTCGGCCTCCTCGCGCCGCTCAAAGGGCCCCAGGCGAACGCGGAAGACCATGCGGCCGGCCTGCTCACGCTCACTGACCCGGGCCTGCAAGCCCATCAAGAGGAGTCGCGCGCGCTGCTGCTCAGCTTCATCGGCCTGTCGGTAGGCTCCCGCCTGCACGAAGTATTGAAAAGGATCGGCCGGGGCTGCCGTCGCAGTCTCAGGGGCCGGCGCTCGGGCAGGGGCCTCGGCCGGCCGCGCAGCTTCACTGCGCGACTTGGCCAACTCGCCCAAGGGGTCGCGCGCGGACGGCACAGGACCTGGGGCGGGCGCGGGGCTGGTCGCAGTAGCCGGCGGCGGTGCCGCCGCAGGAGATGCAGCCGCTTCGGCAGCCGGCTCGACCTCAGACTTCGGCGGTGGCAGCCGGCCCGGCAAGCCAGCGTTGGGATTCCAATCTTTGTTCTTCTGCAGCTCCGCCTCGGTATCGGCCGGTCGCGACTGGGCCTTGCTGGTAAAGGGAATAGGCACCTTGGTGACATAAACCGCCACGCCCAAAGCAAGCGCCAGACCGAACAGGGCCCCGATCACAAAACCAAGAAGGGTACCGCCGCGCTGGCGGGCCGCTTGTGTGCTGCGAGACTTCATGGCACTGACTTTCACATCTTGCTGGGCGCACTGACACCCAGAACGGACAAACCATTGTGCAGCACCTGCCGGGTGGCTGCGACCAACGCCAAGCGCGCCTGTCTGACCACCATGTCGTCAACAAGAATGCGCTCGGCATCGTAGTAGCTGTGATAAGCGGCCGCCAGCTCGCGCAGGTAAAAGGTCACATCGTGCGGCGCAAAGCCTTGCGCCGCGTGCATCAGCATATCGGGGTAATCGGCGAGCTTGAGCATCAGGGCCTGTGCCGCCGTACTGTCCAGACAAGACAAGTCAGCCGCCAGCAACTGGCTCACATCGCCGCCCCAGGACGCCAACACCGAGCAGATGCGTGCATGCGCGTACTGAACATAGTACACCGGGTTCTCGTTGTTTTTGGACAGGGCCAGATCGATGTCGAAGACATACTCGGTATCGGGCTTGCGGCTGAGTAGAAAAAAACGCACCGCATCTTTGCTGGTCCATTCGATCAGGTCGCGCAGGGTGACATAGCTTCCCGCACGCTTGGAAATCTTGACCTCCTGGCCACCGCGCACCACGCGCACCATGGTGTGCAGCACATAGTCGGGATAGCCCGGTACCACGCCCATGTCGCTGGCCTGCAGCCCGGCCCTTACGCGGGCAATCGTGCCATGGTGGTCCATGCCCTGGATGTTGACAGCCCGGTGAAAGCCCCGCTCCCACTTGGCCAGGTGATAAGCCACATCCGGCACAAAGTAGGTATAACTGCCGTCGGATTTGCGCATGACCCGGTCTTTGTCGTCACCGTAATCGGTGGACCGCAGCCACAGCGCGCCCTGACTCTCGTAGGTTTTGCCTGCGCCCTTCAGGCGCTCAACAGTCTGCTCAACGCGACCTGAGCTGTACAAGCTCGACTCGAGGTAAAAGTGGTCAAAGCGCACTTCGAAGGCTTTGAGATCCAGGTCCTGCTCATGGCGCAGATAAGCCACGGCAAACTCGCGGATGGCCTCCAGATTGTCAGGGTCTCCCAGCGCCGCGACCTGCCGGTCATCGGCATGCACCGTCTTGCGCGCAAGATAGTCGGCCGCGATATCGGCAATGTAGTCGCCGTTGTAGGCCGCCTCGGGCCACTGCGGATCACCGGGCTTGTAGCCCCGCGCACGGGCTTGGGTGCTCAGGGCCAGATTCAGGATCTGCGCACCGGCATCGTTGTAATAGAACTCGCGCGAGACCTCCCAGCCCTGCGTCTGCAGCAAGCGACAAATACCGTCGCCCAGGGCCGCCTGCCGTCCATGACCGACATGCAGCGGGCCGGTGGGGTTGGCCGAAACAAACTCCACCAGAACGCGCTGCCCCAGAGCAGGCTTGCAGCCATAAACCCCAGCGGCGGACAGGACCTCGCGCACCACTTGTTGCCGCGCCGCGGGCCTGAGCCTGAAATTAATGAAACCTGGCCCGGCGATCTCGATCGCATCGACCCAACGCTGATAAGCCGGCCTGGCCAGCAGCGACTCCCGCAGGGATTGGGCCAACTGCCGGGGATTGAGCTTGAGCGGCTTGGCCAACTGCATGGCAGCATTGCTGGCCAGATCGCCGTGGGCTGTGGACTTGGGTGTTTCGAAAGCCGCACGAGCACCCGATCCGGCCAAGCGGCTTTCCAATTCGGCGGACAGGCCGGCCAACAGTTCCTCTTTGACAGCAATCATGACGAAATTCTAAGTGTTGGGGCACATCCCTTCGGGAGGGCCATACCGATGCAGCCTGCCACGCCCGCGGGGGCCGCTATCAGCGCGGCTCGCGCCAGAACTGCGGGTGCGCGTAATGGTGCTTGAGAAAATCAATCCACAGCCGCAGCCGCAGCGGCAGATGCTTGCGCTGCGGGAATACTGCATAGATGCCGTTGGGCGGAGCTGCAAATTCTTTGAGTACCTCGACCAGGGTGCCAGCGGCGATCTCCTCCTCGACCTCCCAGGTGCTGCGCCAGGCAATGCCATAGCCGGCCAGACACCAGTCGTGCAGCACCTGGCCATCTGAGCAATCCATAGGCCCGCCCGGCCGTAAATGCTGCACCTCCTGCCCCACACAAAACGCCCAGCCCCGGGTCTGCGAGGCGTCACCGGAGAGCATGAGGCAGTCAAAACGCGCCAGTTCTGAAGGGTGCGCTGGCGTACCGTGCCGCGCCAGGAAGTCCGGGGTAGCCACGCACAACCGCCGGTTGTCCGCCAACCTCACGCTGACCAAGGAGGACTCTGGCAGATCGCCCACTCGCACCGCGCAATCGAATCCCTCAGCGGCCAAATCAACCACCCGGTCGCTGAGGTTCAGCGAGAGCGTGACTTCGCCGTGTTGCGCCCGAAACCGCGCGACCAAGGGCGCCACATGCCGACGCCCAAAGCCGGCCGGGGCCGTGATGCGTAAATGGCCGCTGGCCTTGACACCGCCGGCCGACACGCTGGCCTCAGCGTTGAACAGGTCGGCCAGGAGACGCTGGCAATCCTCTAAAAACGCGCTGCCTTCGTGGGTCAGGCTGACGCGGCGGGTGGTGCGCAAAAGCAGCTTGACCCCCAGCCTGGCCTCCAGCGCATCAATCCGGCGACCGATGATCGCCGGTGCAACGCCTTCGGCCACAGCCGCAGCCGTCAGACTGCCGCGGGTGGCCACCGCAACGAAGGACTCGATCTGCTTGAGCCTGTCCATGAGCGAACATCCTGTGGATTCAAAGCTGCGGTTCAGTCTCGGCCGGCAAGCGCGAGCGCGGCCCGGGCAAGCGGGTGCTGGCAACGCCGCATAGGGCGATGAGGGCCATACCCAGCCAGGCCCAGGCATTCGGAGCGTGCGAAAAGACCAGCCAGCCTGCGAGGGTGGCAAAAGCCAATTGGAAGTACAGAAATGGCGATAGCGTGGCCGGGCCGGCCAAGCCGTAAGCCAGGATCATCATGTAATGACCCACCGCACTGAACAGGCTGAGCAGGAGCACCAAGGCCCAGATCTCCCAGGTTGGCGGCCACTGCCAACCCCAGGGCAGGGCCAGGCTGACCAGAAGCATGGAAAACAGGCCGGAATAAAAATGCATCGTGCCAGCCTCAACATCGGTGGCCAGATGAGCGGTCAGCAGTTGGTAGGCCACATTAAGGATGATGAGAATGACTGGCAATACAGTGACCCAGACCAGGCTGTTATAGCCAGGCTGAACCACCATCAGGGCTCCGGCGAGCGCGCCGGCCAAGAGCAACCAAAGCTGCCACGAGACATGCTCCTTGAGCGCCACCGCCGACACCAGGGCCAGGGCCATGGGCGTGAGCATCATGATGGCCGCAAATTCAGCGACCGCCATCAAGCTCAGACTGACAAAAGCCACCGCACTGGAGACGGCCAGCAGCGCACCGCGAAGAAAAACCAGCCCGATCTTTTTGACGCGCCAGATCGATCGCCCGCGCGAGGGCATGAGCATGCCGGCCGAAATGAGGGTCTGGAAGACATAGCGCATCCACAGCGTGGTGACGATGGGGATAAAGGCGCTGACATACTTAACCGTGGTATCCAAGGCGGCAAAAAAAGCCATCGCCAGCACGAAAAAAACGATGCCGCGCTCAGAGTCGGTCCAGTGCTTCACGGGTCCAAGTCTAGCCCAGCCTCGAACCAGGGTCAGTTACACGCGGGCCAGGGATCTCAAGACTTCCGGCGTGGTCGAGGGCAGATCGAAATACTCCAGGTAAGCCGGAATCTGCTCAAAGAGCATGTCCGAACCCACCTGGATCGCGCATCCGCGCTGCTGCGCAGCCTCCAAAAAGGCGGTCATCTCGGTGCGCATGACCACCTCGCCGACGAAGGTCGACGGATGCAGCCTATCCACATCAATGGGCAGGGGGTCGCACTCGCTCATACCCAGCGGTGTGGCATTGACCACCACCCCAAAGCCGGCTGGGTCCCGGCTGCCGATGCTCAACTGGAGGTCGGGGTAATGTCGGCGCAAACGGCCCCCCAAGTCCTCGGCCGCAGACGCATGCAGATCGAACAGGCCCAAGCCGGCCACCTCGGCTGCGGCCAGGCTCGCCGCGATAGCCGATCCGACACCGCCCGCTCCCACCACCAGAGCACGCTGGCCCCGCAGCCGCACGCCCTTGCGCAGCAGGCCGCGCACAAAGCCTTCGCCGTCAAACAGATCGCCCTGCAAGCGACCGGAGGGCGCGAGGCGCACCGCATTGCAGGCCCCAGCAATGCGGGCCGCCGGCGAGAGCTCATCGACGATTTCGGCCGTGCGCACTTTATGCGGCATGGTGATCAAGGCGCCGATGACATTGCCGAGCCGAAACAAGGAGCGCAGCAAGGGCTCGAAATTGTCGGCTTGACAGGCCATGGGCACCACCAGCACGTTCAGGCCCCTGCTCTCAAAAAAAGGGTTGTAAATGAGCGGCGCCTTGAAGGAGTGGGTGGGATACCCGATGTGGGCAATCAGGCGGGTGTGACCGTCGATACGCATGAAAGAAGACTTCAGCCAGCCAAGTGAGCAACGGCTGCGCGCAAAGCCAGCAAATAGCTATCGACCCCGAATCCCGCAATTTGACCCTTGGCGATTTCAGCAATCACGGAATGATGGCGAAAGGCCTCGCGAGCGTGAATATTGGACATATGCACCTCGAAGATCGGGCACTTGAGAATGGCCAGCGCATCGCGAATGCCATAGCTGTAGTGCGTCCAGGCGCCCGCGTTGATAAGCACCGCCTGCGTGCCATCGGTGTGAGCTGCATGGATACGCTCGCACATCGCGCCTTCGAAGTTGGTTTGAAAATTCTCAACCCGCGCACCCAATTCGCGGCCAAGGGCCACCAGGCGCTGGTTGATTTCATCGAGGGTGACCGTACCGTACTGCGCTGGGTCACGCTTTCCAAACATATTGAGATTGACGCCATTGAGGACGAGGATGTTCACGACAGACTCCTACGAGGTTGTTAGGGTTTAGTTCAAAGGGATGGTCATCCCGCTGCGCGCCGACTCGGCGATAGCCTCAATCACCCGCAGATTGTGCAAGCCATCGCTGACCGACACCAAGGGCCGGGCCTGGCCACGCAGCACCTGCACAAAGTGGTCAAGCTGACGCACCAACGGATCCTGGCGCTGCAAGGGCAGTTGCTCGCAATCGAAGGGTTTCCACCAAGAAGCATCGTCTGGGCCGGGGTATGTCTTGAGCCGCATGCTAGGCACCGCCAGGCTACCGAGGGTTCCGGTCAGCACATAGCAGTCCTCGTCATCGTAGCTTGGGTAAGCCTTGTTTTCCTGGCTGGTCTGCTCCCAACTGCGGGCACTGGCCGCTGTATCGGACAGCAGGAAGCTGCCGAGGGCGCCGCTGGAAAAACGCAGGCTGATGCTCACCGTATCTTCCACCACGTGGCCGCGCACCGCATTGGAGGCCAGGGCCTGCACCGCAACGATGTCGCCGCAGAGCATGCGCAGATTGTGCACCTCGTGGATCATGTTGATCAGGATGGGGCCGCCGCCAACCTGGCTGCGCCAGGGTCCCTCGGCAAAATAAAGATCGGGCTTGAAGAAAGTAGCGCTGCCCATGACGGCCACCAAACGACCGAGCCTGCCGCTTCGCACCAGCTTCTGAGCCTTCTCCATGATCGGACTGTGCGCCCGATGGTGGCCCACCAGCACCTGGGCTTTTGAGGCCTGGGCCACGCGCAGAAGCCGCTCGCCTTCGGCCAGCGTACTTGCCACCGGCTTTTCCACCAACACGCTCACGCCGGCCTCCAGGCAGGCCAAGGCTTGGGGCACATGCAAAGGGTTGGGCGTGGCCAGTACGATGCCCGCAGGCCGATCCTCGGCCAACAGGGCCTGCAGGCTATCAAACCACGGCACCCCCCATTGCCCCGCCCACTGAGCAGCGACGGGCAGGGGATCGACCACCGCGCTGAGCCGAACAGCGGGGTTGCGCAAGATCAGTTGGGCGTGGGTGCGGCCAATCAGGCCGGCACCGACCAAGGCGATGGACAACTTACTCATGCGCGTTCAGGCTGTTTCCCCAGTTCCAACGCCGCGCAGGCGTTCCTGCCTTACTCGCACACCCTGGCCAGTTGGCCCCGTACCTCTTTGCGCAGAGCATGAATGTCCACGGGATCGAGTCCGGCCCGAAAGTCGCCCAAGGCCAGACCGCGGCGGTAGATGCGATCGATGACCTCGATGGCCGGGACACCGAGCTCGGCGATGTTCCGGCTCTGCGACAGATACCGGCCACGCGCGATGTTTTCATTCCTCACAATGCGTATCAGCGGCTCGCGGGTCTGCCTCCCCGCCTTTTGTACCGTTTCGTTCATCGGGTCAGTATAGGCCTCCTCCGACCCGGCAGATCGGCCATGGAACCTGGGTAATCAAGGCCACGTCGGCCTCCCCGTTGAGCCTTCACAAAGGCCGGGCGAAAGTCACGGTGGCTCGACGATCTTGCCCTTCCCGGTCAATGACGAGCACCAGATAACTCATCGAGGCAAACGAGTGATAAAGGCGCAGACGCTCCACCGACTGCGTCCCTGAAAAGCCTCTGACCTGCCGCCGCCCCGCGTCGACCGTCACCATCCATCGGCTGGAGAGTTGCGCGCCAGCCCCCAAGGTCATCAAGCGCACGAAACGCGAGGGGGCGGCCTCTGGCCGTTCGGCCTCGGTGCCCATCGTGGCCGATACCGACCACCCGTTCGCAAGCTCGTAGAGCGGGGTCAGCGCAGCACTGCCGTTGGCACGGCTGTGGCGCGAGGGTGTAAAGGCGCGCCCCTGAAACAAGAGGTTGGGTTGGAGTCCGTCTTGACGGGTCAGTCGGCTGTAAAGGCCAAAACCCAGGAGGGAGTCCTCCTGCCGCACATCGATGCGCTGTGCGGGCAAAGGCAGGCTGTCGGGAAAATCGATGGTAGTTTGCCCGCGGCTGTACTGGTGCGCCAAGACGAGCGTCAGCGAGGTGTCGCCGCTCAGCCCCCGCGTCAGCCCGACTCCGGCGCCTGTCGTTCGCAAGCGGGTATCGGACCGCGCCTGCACACCGGGCAGGGGCGTTTGGACCTGCGAGTCCCGCCGCAGGCTGACCTCGGTCAGCCAGGGCGAGATCACCCAAGCGCCCTGTGGGGCGTACTGAGTGCCCACACGCATGGCCAGACGGAAATCGGCCAAGATGTCTCGCACTCTGTCGCGCA
Organism: uncultured Polaromonas sp.; assembly: GCA_964501235.1. Lineage (GTDB taxonomy): Bacteria > Pseudomonadota > Gammaproteobacteria > Burkholderiales > Burkholderiaceae_C > Polaromonas. The sequence continues at coordinate 11,251 of CAZCSD010000046.1, forward strand.
CAACGAAACCGCCCCCAGAGGACTGCGCCTGGCCTACCGGCAAAAGCGCCATCACCGGGGCTTGCGTTGCTTGTGCGAGGAGCGTGGCGGCACTCTCAGGGGTCAACACCCTGCACTCGACCTCACCGCCCCCGGCCTTGGGTTCGGCGACGATCAGGGTCCCGCCACCGGCCTCCAGGCCAGCCTCGATCATGTCGCGGTCCATCCAATGCCAGGCCAGGGGCAACCCGACGCTGCGCAGCAGCGACTCGGCGCTGGCCAGCGCCGGTATAGCGGCGAGCTCTGCTGCGGACACGGCAGCGGCCTGGACAGGGCGCAAAGAGGAGGGGGGGCGGGCCGGCCCGGGGCCAGCCTGAGACAGCGCATCCACCAGGGCCCGCACCTGACAGGCGTTGGAGTCGGTCGCAAGGGACAGGAGGGCCCCAAGGGCCAGAGCGACAGCCAGGCGGTAGCGGCCAAAAAGGGTCATGGATTGACGGTGGGAGGAACAAGGAGGAGGCGGGAAATGGCAGCCAGCAAAGACTCAGGCGAAGCCGGTTTGTGGATGAGCAAGACGCCCATTTCATCCGTCGATCGGCTGATATGGACGCCCATGTCACCCGTGAGCAAAATCGCCGGCAGCTCAGGGCGCCCGGAGCGCTGACGTATCTGGGCAATGCCATCGAGCCCGAGCGGTAGACCGTCGAGAAAGTGGTCTGACACGATCAAATCGGGCGGCTGTTCCCCGACATTGGGCAGGTTGAAGTCGACGCTGGCCTGCACGACCAATCCCTGTCGCCGCAGATAGCCGGCCAGGGCATCAAGGATGAAACGGTCGTCATCGACCAGCAGCACCCTGCAGCCGGCCAGGGCCTGCACATCCACCACCTGTCTTGCCCCGCGCCTTTCGAGCCGAGCCGCAGGCAGCAGTAGCGAGAATTGCGTGCCGACATGGGGCTGCGAGACGCATTCCAGACGCGCCCCCATGTTCTCGGCAAAGCGCTGTGCGATGGCCAAGCCCAAACCCAATCCTCGTGAAGCGGGCTCGCCCAGCTCGTCGCCGCTGACAAATTGCTCAAAAATCTGCGCTTGACGCTCTGGCGGAATACCCGGACCCGTGTCGCTCACGATCAACTGCCACTGCTCGCCCGCTGCAAGCGCGAGGATGCCCACTTCGCCCTCATGAGTGAACTTGAGCGCATTCTGAATCAGGTTGCCAAGTATGCGGTAGATCGCATGCTGGTCGGCCAGGACCACCGCATCGTTGGACTCCACACGAAGCACCACGCCCTTGGCTTGCGCAGCGCCAGCAAACTCGATTTCAATGCGCTTGAACAGCGGCTTGAGTTCAACCGGCTGACGCTCGGATTTGGTCAGGCCAAAGTTCAGTCGGGAATAATCGAGCATCGAGTTCAAAGCCAACTCAAGCGAAGTGGCGCAAGACTCAATCGTTCGCAAGGCTTGCCCGGCACTCTCAGGAGCCTCGGTCAGGGAGCGCGCAGCCAGGCTGATGGCCTGTACGGGTTGACGCAAATCGTGTCCGACCTCGGCCACCAACACCGAATACTTTCGAGCGAGTAATCGCATCGATTCACTGTTGGCCTTGAGCTGGGAAACCCGTTGCAGGTCGTCGAACTCGAGCTCGTAGGTGCTTTGGAGGATTCGACGCAAGATCTCCGAGACGACATAGAACAAACCGATCATCAACAAGCCCAGGACGATGGCGACCGCCTCGGCATCGTCAAAGGCGCCGTCCCTGTACAAGCTCAGCGCGATCGCCGGGGCAATGACGATGGGATGAATCAGAGACGCAAAATGGTCGAGCGACTGGAACACGATGTGCCACACGACCATGAACAAGAGAATGAACTGAATGACAGTGACTTGCTTGGCGGGCAGTTGCATCGAGAAAACATAAATAATGGCGACCATATAAACCGCCTGCAGAAGCAGTGCTGTTCGGTAGAAACGCCGGGCGAGGATCCAGACTCTTTCATCAAGACGCGCCGCACTGCTTTTCAAGGCCAGGGCCGAAGCGAGCAAGAGCAAGCCGATGGGCAGATAAGCCGCGCCCCAGGCCCAGTAGGTCAGACGTTCGGGCAGGATCCCCACAGCGATCTCGAAGACCGTAAATACGGTCAGGCTGAGCGACTCCATAAGACAGACCAGCTGCGCCATCATGCGCCGCTTGCGCCAGGCGATATACCTGTCGCATCCGATCTTCAGCGCCTGGGCCGACAGGTCCTCGTCAACCGACGTCAGTCGCGCAAGGCGAAATAGCTGCGGCAAGTGCATAAATACTCAAGCTTGAGGCTGATCGGGGCCAGCGCATGCAAAGTCCCGCCACGATAGAGCGGACCGCTCAGACCCAAAAGAGGTGATTAGGTTTACATAGGCCTGCCGCAGCCGGCCCTTTCGGGAACAATCCAATTCCTTAGTTTGTATTATCCTGGGTCCAGCATCTGTCACCGACGGATGAGCCGGGATAGACCCACACTTCAGGGACAAAGCCCGAGGCAGGTCCCGCCGACCTGTAATTACAACGGTTTAAGTCACAGATAAATTCTATCTGAGCGTATTAATC
>CAZCSD010000046.1:13913-20144 GCA_964501235.1 uncultured Polaromonas sp.
GCCCTTTTTGCCCTTTTTGCCCCGATAAACGCCATGAGTCAACGCACCCGAATCCACCGCCTGCAAGTTGCCCACGAATTGCACCAATTCATCGAAGAACGCGTGTTGCCGGGCACCGGCGTGGACAGCGCCGCTTTTTGGCGAGGCTTTGATGCCATCGTGGCGGATTTGGCCCCGAAGAATATCGCGCTACTGGCCGAGCGCGACCGTTTGCAATCGGAGCTGGACGACTGGCACCAAGCCCATCCCGGACCGATCGCCGACATGCCGGCCTATCGCGCCTTCCTCGAGAAGATCGGCTACCTCGTGCCCAACCCGGGCAAGTTCAAGATCAGCACGCGCCGGGTCGACGACGAATTGGCCCTGCAGGCCGGGCCGCAACTGGTGGTGCCCATCCTCAATGCGCGCTATGCACTCAATGCCGCCAATGCGCGCTGGGGCAGCCTGTACGATGCGCTCTATGGCACCGATGTGATTTCCGAGGCCGGCGGGTGCGAAAAAGGCTCGGGCTATAACCCCAAGCGTGGCGCCAAGGTGATTGAATACGCGCGCTACGTCCTCGACCGCACTGCACCACTGCGCAAGGGCTCGCACATTAACTCGGTGGGCTATCAGATCAAGGGCGGCAAGCTTGTGGTGCGTCTGAAGGACGGCAGCAGCACGAGCCTGGTCGATGCATCGCAACTGGTGGGCTATCAGGGCGATGCCGCGACGCCGCAGTCGGTGCTACTTGTGCACAACGGACTGCATCTGGACTTGCGCATTGACAAGCGCACCCCCATAGGCGCGGCCGATCCAGCCGGCGTGCACGACCTGGTCGTCGAGGCTGCGCTCTCGACCATCTTGGATCTGGAAGATTCGGTGGCCGTGGTCGATGCGCAGGACAAGGTACTGGCCTACAGCAACTGGCTGGGCATCCTGCAAGGCTCGCTGACCGAGTTGGTGAGCAAGGGGGGCAAGACCTTCACCCGCGGCCTCAACCCTGACCGGCTCTACACCGCCCCATCGGGCAAGGACCAGGTCAGACTGCACGGCCGTTCGCTGATGTTCGTGCGCAATGTCGGCCACCTCATGAGCAACCCGGCCATCCTCTATACCGATGCACAGGGCCAGACGCGCGAAATTCCCGAGGGCATCATGGATGCGGTTATCACCACCACCATTGCCCTGCACGACCTCAAGCGCAGCCAGAAGGACGGGGTCCGCAATTCGCGCAAGGGCTCGGTCTACATCGTCAAGCCCAAAATGCACGGCCCGGCCGAGGTGGCCTTTGCCGACGAATTGTTCAGCCGCGTCGAGCAGATGCTCGGGCTTGCGCCCAGCACCGTCAAGCTCGGCATCATGGACGAGGAGCGGCGTACGAGCGTCAACCTCAAGGCTTGCATTGCCGCAGCCAAGAGCCGGGTGGCCTTCATCAACACAGGCTTTCTCGACCGGACCGGCGACGAGATGCACACCGCCATGCGGGCTGGAGCGATGATGCGCAAGGGCGACATGAAGTCGAGCGCCTGGATCCAGGCCTATGAGCGCAACAATGTGCTGGTGGGCCTGTCCTGCGGGCTGCGCGGTAAGGCCCAGATCGGCAAGGGCATGTGGGCCATGCCGGACCTGATGAAGGCCATGCTCGAGCAGAAGATCACACACCCGAGGGCTGGTGCCAACACCGCCTGGGTACCCAGCCCGACAGCGGCCACCCTGCATGCCATGCACTATCACCAGGTACAGGTCAGCGAAGTTCAAAAGCAGCTAGAAGCCATTGATGCCGATGCACAGCGCCAGGTGCTGCTCGAGGGTCTGTTGACCGTCCCGGTGGTGCACAGCCCCGACTGGAGCGACGCCGAAAAGCAGCAGGAGCTCGACAACAATGTGCAGGGTATCCTGGGCTATGTGGTGCGCTGGATCGATCAGGGGGTGGGCTGCTCCAAAGTGCCTGACATCCACAATGTGGGCCTGATGGAAGACCGCGCCACACTGCGTATCTCGAGCCAGCACATCGCCAACTGGCTGCGCCACGGGGTGGTGAGCCAGGCCCAGGTTCGGGCCAGCTTCGAGCGCATGGCCGCGGTGGTCGATCAGCAAAATGCCGGCGATCCGCTCTACCGCAATATGGCCGGGCAACTGGGCCGAAGCGCGGCCTACCAGGCCGCCTGCGATCTGGTCTTCAAGGGCGAGGAACAGCCCAGCGGCTACACCGAGCCGCTGCTGCATGCCTGGCGTCTGAAGGTCAAGTCCGGCGCCTGATCCGCCGCTCCTGGGTGCCGCTTCGGCGCCCGCTCAGATACGGCGCTTTCGGAGCGCCGTATTTCTTGCATAAGGGCTGAGGCCGCGTAGAGAGGACCGCGTCCGACAAGCAGTGAGCCGATCGGCCGGAGCCTGAGCAGGCGCCCGTCACCGATGATGGGTTGGTGGCGTGCACCCACGCATCGGGGCCGCATCGAGCCGATGAAGAAAATGCCCAACCACCCCATGCCTTTGCCGGGCGCACCCCCGCCCAATGCGCCTGATGCGCCGGCCCATCAGCCCATTGACCCCGACGATGGTGCGCCAGCCCTGCCGCTGCCCGAAGAGGAGGAGGCCGGGCAACCCAGACCCCCACCATGAAGGCCAGCGCGTGGTCCAAGTCCGGCCTCACGCTGATCGAGTTGCTGGTGGTGCTGGCCCTGATCGGTGTGGTGACGGTTGGGGTCCGACCCGCCTTGCGCGATCCCGCCCAAGCCAAACTGCGCGAGGAGGCTGATCGTCTGGCCGCCCTGCTCGAGAGCGGCCGCGCCGCCTCTCGGGCTCACGAACAGACCCTGCTCTGGCAGGTGCAGGCCGAGGGCTTTCGCTTCGAGGGCCTGGCGGGCGGGCCCTGGCCCACCCAATGGTTGTATGCGGGCACCCAAGCTCAGGTGGCCGGGACTGGGCCGCTGGAACTGGGACCCGAGCCCATCATCGCGGCGCAAGCTGTCCGACTCTATTTGCGCCCGCCGGCACAGGAGGAGATTTGGATCAGCAGCGATGGCGTGGAACCCTTCGCGGTTCGCAGCCCGCTCGGGCCTGCAGACCCTACCGCGCCATGAGGCCGTCCCCCCGTCAAGGGCTGACCCTGGTGGAGATGTTGGTGGCGCTGCTGGTCCTGGCCCTGATGGCGACACTGAGCGGCCGCACCCTCGAGGCGCTGCTGCGCAGCCAGGGCCAGAGCCAAGCCGTGCTGCAAGACCTGGGACGCTTACAGGTCGGTCTGGCGCAGTGGCGGCGCGATCTGACCCGCTTGAGCAGAACCCCTTATGTCAATGCGATCCAGTGGGACGGCCAGGTGCTGCGACTGGTACGCCGCTCGGGCAGCGGCGATGCGCTGCAGGTGGTGGCCTGGTCCGTGCATCAGGGCCATTGGCGACGCTGGCCCTCACCTGCGCTGCGCGACCGCGAGGCCCTGCTCCAGGCTTGGGATCAGGCTCTGGCGGCCGTCCGCACAGCGCCGGCACAGCCGCGGGACGCCTCGGGGCCTTCGGTCGTCGATGTACTGCCCCTCGATCGCTGGGAACTGGAGTTTCATCAACGAGGACAGTGGATAGCCGCCCCGATGCAGACGGGTCAGGAGGCCGGTCGGCTGATCGATCCGCCGCAGGCGGTGCGTTTGCGACTGATCGGTGTCAAGCGCAGCGGCGCGAGCGCGACGCTGCAAATCGACGCACCCCTGTCGGGCGTCTCATGAAGAAGGCCTGGCCTGGCGTGGCCATGCTCTCGGCGCTGCTGACCGTAGGCCTCGTGGTTGCGCTGGCCAGCCAGGCGCTGTGGCAAGGGCGGCGCGCGTTGACCGGCGAATGGGCTGCCCGCGACGATGCATCGGGCCGCTGGCTGCTCGACAGCGCCCTCGTCTGGGCGGTGCAACGCTTACAAGAAGACGGTGCGATCGCCCCATCCAGCGACCATCTGGCCGAGCCCTGGGCACAACCGATTCGCAATCAGATGCCCGAGGGTCTGTGGGCCGGACTGCAGGCCAATGCCCAAAGCGATCCGCAGGCGCTGCGCATAGACATTGTCATTGAAGACGCGCAGGCACGGATCAATCTTCTCAACCTGATTGAGGGTGACTCGGTCTCGCCAGCAGGGCAGCGTGTATTGACGCGCCTGTTCGAGCAACTCGGCCTGCCGCGTGAAGAGCTCGATCGACTCAGCCGGTCCCTGCTGCGCGCCAGCGCCGGTACCGATACTGCACAAGCAGGTCCTGCACCGCTGATGCCGCAGCGGGCCGACGATCTCCTCTGGCTGGGCCTGAGTCCATCGAGCGCGGCGGCCCTCAAGCCTCACCTGAGCGTGCTGCCCGGCCGGCTCGGACTGAACCTCAACACCGCCGGCGCAGCCGCATTGCGCGCTGCGGCCGACCTGCCGCCCGAGCTCGTCGACTCGCTCATCGAGCGGCGGCGCAGCCGACCTTTCGCCACACTGGCCGATACGGGGCTGAACGACCGACTTGATCCGGCGCTGCATACTGTGAGGTCGCAGTTCTTCGAGGTCACGGTGCAGGTGCGGGCTGGCTCCCGCTGGACGCTGAACGGCCGGGCCCTGCTGCAACGCCAGGGCGCCGACGTGCAGGTGCTCTGGCGCAGCTAAGAGGCCGCGGTGTTCCGCCGCATGCCTGAGGGTGGCTCTACGGGATCGCCACGGCTTGACGATTTACTTCAGGTCTTAATAATCAGCGCATGTCCCGGCTGCTGCCCGGGACCAGGAATCCAGACCCATGCCCGCACATCCCTCTGTCCAGAAAGACCGTTTCGTGCATGAGCGCCTGCCCGCGCCGCAACAGTGCCCGCAGATGCGCTACGACACGCCCGAGCTGCAGATTCCAGATCAAGCTAATCTGGTGGACCGGCTGATGGCGCGGGCCCAAAGCGAAGGCTGGCTCGATCGCCCCTTTCTGCGCTCGGATCGCATCACGCTGACTTACCGCGAGGCCGACGAACGCATCAGCCGCATCGCGCAAGTGCTCACCGAAGACTTTGCACTGGTGCCGGGCAACCGCGTACTGCTGCGCGGTGGCAATTCGATCGGCATGGCGCTGGCCTGGCTGGGAGTGGTCAAGGCGGGCTTGATCGCGGTGGCCAGCATGCCCCTGCTGCGCGCCAAAGAGTTGCGCGAGATCATTTTGAAGGCCGAGCCGGCCCTGGCCCTGTGCGACGCCGCACTGCTGGAGGAACTCCAGGCCGCCCGCGAAGGAACCCGTCTGCAGACTCTCGTACCCTTCAATCAGATGAACGAGCCGGGCTCGCTGGCCGTGCTCTCCAGCGTCAAGGATGGGCGCTTCCCGCCCTGTCTGTGCAGTGCCGACGACATCGCCATGATGGCTTTCACTTCGGGGACCACCGGCCTGCCCAAGGCGGCCGTGCATTCGCACCGAGACATCCTGGCGGCCTGCGAGGCCTGGCCACGTCATGTGCTGCGCGCCAGGCCCGATGACATCGTGGTGGGCTCGCCGCCTCTGGCCTTCACCTTCGGCCTCGGTGGCCTGCTGATCTTCCCCATGTGGGCGGGCGCCAGTGTTTACTACCCCGACAAGCCCTACACGCCGCAGACCATGCTCGACACCATAGGCCGTATCGGCGCCACCATCAGCTACACCGCACCGACCTTCTACCGACAGATGGCGCTGCTGGCCCAGCAGAGTTCACCACGCTCGCTGCGTATCAGCGTCAGCGCCGGCGAAGCCCTGCCGCAAGCCACGCGTCAACTCTGGCAGGAGGCAACCGGGCTGGACATGATGGACGGCATCGGAGCCACCGAAATGTTCCATATCTTCATCTCCAGCGTGCCCGGACAAACTCGTCCAGGAGCCATTGGACAGGCGGTTCCGGGCTACACCGCCAAGGTCGTCGACGATCACGGCCAGGAAGTACCTCGTGGTACGGTGGGCCGTCTAGCGGTGATGGGCCCGACCGGCTGCCGCTATTTGGCCGATGAGCGGCAGGGAAACTACGTCAAGCGCGGCTGGAACTATCCGGGCGATGCCTTCACTCAAGATGAGCGAGGTTACTTTTTCTACCAGGCACGGGCCGACGACATGATCATCTCGGCCGGCTACAACATCGGCGGCCCGGAAGTCGAAGACGCGCTGCTGACCCATCCGGCGGTGGCTGAGTGTGGCGTGATCGGTGTGCCCGACGAAGAGCGCGGCATGGTGGTCAAGGCTTGCGTGGTGCTCAAGAGCGGTCACCAAGGGAACGAGGCGATGGTCAAGGCGCTACAAGATCA
>CAZCSD010000047.1:0-18812 GCA_964501235.1 uncultured Polaromonas sp.
TTTTCTTCGGTGTCGGCAATCAGCTCGAAGGGCAGGCCGAGCTTGGACTTGAAGTCCTCATGCGACTTCATGTTGTCGCGTGAGACGCCAAAGACGATGGCCCCTGCCTTGGTGAAATCCTTGTAGCGGTCCCGGAACTGCATCGCCTCGGTGGTGCATCCCGGCGTGTTGTCCTTGGGGTAGAAGTACAGGACCACGATCTTGCCGACATGGGTGCTTTGGGTGACTTTGACGCCACCGGTTGCAACCGCTTCGAATTCGGGGATGGATTTGTTCAGAACGACTGCCATGCTGCGGGGACCCTGACGAAAAATGCTGGGGGCCTGGGGGCCTTTAGTTGTTGTGGCTGTTCGGTGGATCGAGCCGTCCCGCGCCGGGCGGGGCCTTCAGTCAGGCTGAAGCGGCTTCCCAGGCAGGTGTCGAAACCGGCATTTTAGCCTCAAAGCGATCCGTTCCTTGGGGGGCGGCTCAGGTAACGGCCGGCTCCCCGCCCTCGAGCAGGAGGGCCGCCACCACATGCCGGCCTTCGCCAGCCAGGATGTTGTAGGTTCTGCAAGCGGCCACCGTGTCCATGGTCTCGATGCCGATGCGGCGGGCCATCAGGGCCCCAAGCAAGGCCGGGGCCGGAAAACGCAGCTTGGGGCCGCTGCCAAAGACCACCAGCTCCGGCGCGAGCTCGGCCAGGCGTTCGAAATGCGTGCCCTTTAGCTGCTCGAAATGCCGGCAGTCCCAGGCAAAGGTGCTGCCACGCGAGTCGATCACCAGGCTGTGATGGACCTTTTCAGCGGTGCCTCGAAAGCCCACGCCCACCCAGTCCGGGCCATATCCGAGGATGGTCGGGGCGTCGCTGCGGTCGGGTTGCAGTTTCATGGGCTTGTCAGGGCGGGCCGGTGTCTCGGGCCCAGTCTGCGGTCCGGCGGATGCCCGCGGTTTGTGTGGTCAAATTATAGGTTTGAGCGTCCCAAAACCTGCCGGCGTCCAACCCTCGAGGCACCGCGACGGAAGGCCCCCACCTGCCATGAAGCCCATCAACAAGTCTGACAAGTTGGCCAATGTTTGTTATGACATCCGTGGACCGATCATGGATGCGGCTCGCCGCATGGAAGAAGAGGGCCACAAGATCATCAAGCTCAATATCGGCAATTTGGCCCCCTTTGGCTTTGATTCCCCTGAGGAAATTCAGCAGGACATGATCCGCAACCTGCCGTCATCGGCCGGTTATTCGGACAGCAAGGGCATCTTTGCTGCGCGCAAGGCGGTGATGCATGAGACGCAGCGCCAGGGCGTCAAGGGCGTGACCCTGGACGATATTTACCTGGGCAATGGGGCGAGCGAGCTGATCGTGATGGCCACCAATGGTCTGCTCAATGACGGCGACGAGCTGCTGTTGCCAACGCCCGATTACCCCTTGTGGACCGCCGCCGCATCGCTCTCCGGCGGCACCCCGGTGCACTATCTGTGCGACGAGTCCAACGGCTGGATGCCTGATGTGGCCGACATCCGGGCCAAGATCACGCCGCGAACCAAGGGCATCGTGGTCATCAACCCGAACAACCCCACCGGCGCCTTGTACTCGCGCGAGCTGCTCGAACAGATCGTGGCCCTTGCGCGCGAGCATCATCTGGTCATCTTTGCCGATGAGGTGTATGACAAAGTGATCTATGACGGCCTCAGCCATGTCCCTATCGCCACCTTGTCGCAGGACGTGCTGACGCTGACTTTCAATTCGTTGTCCAAGAGCTACCGCTCCTGCGGCTACCGCGCGGGCTGGATGGTGATTTCGGGCGACAAGAAAATGGCGGCCGATTACATCGAGGGCCTGAACATGCTCTCGAACATGCGCCTGTGTTCCAACGTGCCGGGTCAGTGGGCCGTACAAACGGCCCTTGGGGGTTATCAGAGTATTGGCGAGCTGGTCGGGCCGGGCGGTCGCCTGCGTCGCCAGCGCGACCTGGCCTTTGAGCTGATCACCGCCATACCCGGAGTGAGCTGCGTCAAGCCGAGCGCGGCCCTGTACATGTTTCCGCGCCTGGATCCGGCGGTCTACCCGATCCAGGATGACCGCCAGTTCTTTCTTGAGTTGCTGGAAGAAACCCGCGTCATGCTGGTGCAGGGCACGGGCTTTAACTGGCCGGCCCCGGATCACTTTCGCATCGTTTTCCTGCCGCACGAGGATGATTTGCGCGAGGCCATCGGCCGCATGGCCCGCTTCCTTGAGGGCTGGCGCAAGCGCCACGGCATCCGCGCCGCGGCGACAGCGGCTGGCTGAGGCATCAAGCGGCCGACCTGCGGGCACGGCCGCAGATTTTCAATCCTGGACCCTCCTATGAGTAAGAACACCTTGGCCCCCATCCGCGTTGGATTGCTGGGTATCGGCACAGTTGGCAGCGGCGTCTACACCGTCCTTGAACGCAACCAAGAGGAAATCGTGCGTCGGGCGGGACGCGGTATTGCGCTGACCGTGGTGGCCGATCTCGACGTCGAGCGGGCCCGGCGCCTGGTCGGCCCCTCGGTGAAGGTGGTCGCCGACGCGCGGGCTGTGATCGCCGATCCGCAGGTGGACATCGTGATCGAGCTGATCGGTGGCTACGGCATCGCCCGAGAGTTGGTGCTCCAGGCCATTGCCGCTGGCAAACATGTGGTGACTGCCAACAAGGCGCTGCTGGCGGTGCATGGCACCGAGATCTTTGCCGCTGCATCAAGACAGGGCGTGATGGTGGCCTTCGAGGCGGCGGTGGCCGGCGGCATTCCCATCATCAAGGCCCTGCGCGAGGGCTTGACGGCCAACCGCATCGAATGGATCGCCGGCATCATCAACGGCACCACCAACTTCATTCTTTCGGAGATGCGCAGCAAGGGCCTGGGCTTCGAGGCGGTCCTCAAGGAGGCGCAACGGCTGGGGTATGCCGAGGCCGATCCGACCTTCGACATTGAAGGCGTCGATGCGGCGCACAAAGTCACGCTCATGTCGGCCATTGCCTTTGGTATTCCGGTGCAGTTTGACAAGGCCCACATCGAGGGCATCACCCGGCTGGAGGCGCAGGACATCAAGTATGCCGAACAGCTGGGTTACCGCATCAAGTTGCTCGGCATCACCAAGCGGGCCGCCGGCGGTATCGAGCTTCGGGTGCATCCGGCGCTGGTGCCGGCCAAGCGTCTGATTGCCAACGTTGAAGGCGCCATGAATGCGGTGGTGGTGCAGGGTGATGCAGTGGGGACCACCCTCTACTACGGCAAGGGCGCGGGCAGCGAGCCAACCGCCAGTGCGGTGATTGCCGATCTGGTCGATGTGGCTCGCTTGCACACGGTCGATCCGCTCAACCGGGTGCCACATCTGGCCTTCCAGCCCGGGGCCATGAGTGCGTTGCCGGTGCTGCCCATGGGCGAAGTCTGCACCAGCTACTACCTGCGTTTGCGCGTGGCCGATGAGGCCGGTGTGCTGGCTCGCGTTACCGGCATTCTGGCTGAGGCCGGGATTAGCATCGATGCGGTACTGCAGCGCGAGGCCGATGAGGTGGGGGGCGAGGGCTCGAACCAGACCGACCTGATCATCCTCACCCACGACTGTCCCGAGCAGCACATGAATCAGGCCATGAACCAGATGCAGGCCCTCAGCAGCGTGCTCGCGCCCATCACCCGCATCCGCAAGGAGGAGTTGGCCTGATGCGCTACCTCTCCACCCGCGGGCATGCAGACCGCAAGCGTTTTTGCGAGATCCTCCTCGAAGGCCTGGCGCCCGATGGCGGGCTCTACTTGCCGGAGAGCTATCCGCAGATCGGGCCCCGGTTGGGCGAGCTGCGGCAGGTCTGGGCCGTGCGTGGATATGCGGATCTGGCGTTCGAGATTCTCAAGCTCTACGTGGACGACATCCCCGAAGGCGACCTGCTGGCTTTGTGTCGGCGCACCTACACCGAACAGGTGTTCGGCACGCCCGAGATCACGCCGCTGAAAAAACTCGAAAAGGGCCTGTACCTTCAGGCGCTGTCCAATGGGCCAACCCTGGCTTTCAAGGATATGGCCATGCAGTTGCTGGGCCAGCTTTTCGAGTATGAGCTGGCCCGGCGGGGCGAGGAGCTCAACATCCTGGGCGCCACCAGCGGGGATACCGGCAGTGCGGCCGAATACGCCATGCGCGGCAAAAAGGGTGTGCGTGTGTTTATGACCAGCCCGCATGGCCGCATGAGCCCGTTTCAGCAGGCGCAGATGTTCAGCTTGCTCGACGAGAACATCCACAACATTGCCATCGAAGGGGTGTTTGACGACTGCCAGGACATCGTCAAAGCGGTGTCGGCCGATTTGGAGTTCAAGCGCAAATACCGCATTGGCACCGTCAATTCGATCAACTGGGCGCGCTTGCTGGCCCAGGTGGTCTATTACTTTGCCGGCTATTTCCAGGCGACGCAGTCCGATGCGCAGCGAGTCAGTTTTACCGTGCCCTCGGGCAACTTTGGCAACGTGTGCGCCGGGCACGTGGCGCGCATGATGGGCCTGCCGATTGCCAAGCTGGTGGTGGCTACCAACGAGAACGATGTGCTCGATGAGTTTTTCCGCACCGGCCTCTACCGGGTGCGTGGCTCGGCCGATACGCACGAGACCTCGAGCCCGTCGATGGACATCTCCAAGGCCAGTAATTTCGAGCGCTTTGTTTTTGATCTGCTCGGTCGCGATGCGGCACTGACCCGTTCGCTGTTTGTCGATGCGCTGGGCCGGCAGGGCTTTTTTGACCTGAGCGCGCATCCGGCCTTCAAGGAGGCGGCCATCGCCTACGGCTTTGCCAGCGGCAAAAGCACGCACGCCAACCGACTGGCGACCCTTCGCGACACCGACGCACGCTTTGGTGTGGTCATCGACACCCACACGGCCGATGGCCTGAAGGTCGCGCGTGAGCATCTGCAAGAGGCAGTGCCTATGCTGGTGCTTGAAACCGCCCTGCCGATCAAATTTGCCGCCACCATCGAAGAAGCCCTGGGTCGCCCCCCGCAGCGCCCCCCGGGTTTTGAAGGGCTGGAGGACCGGCCCCGGCGTGTCAAGGTGATGCCGGCCGATGCTGGGCAGGTCAAGGCCTATATGGCCGGGCAGGTCGGCGCCTGAGGGCGGCCTGAGTCAAAATCGGGCTGAGGGCGCCTGCTGTGCGACGGCCGCCCGCTGAGGACCATGAATTTGCCGCCCCCCCAATCTCCCCTGCGCCCTTTAGAGCAGGCCCTGGCCGACCTCCTGGCCCAGGCCGAACCCAGGCTGCCTGCGCAGACGGTCTCGACCTTCGAGGCGGACGGCCGTATCTTGGCCCAAGACCTGGTCTCGCCGCTCAACGTGCCTGGCCACGACAGCAGTGCCATGGACGGTTATGCGCTGCGGCTGGCCGATTTGCGAGCGGGTGATGAGTTGCCGGTCTCCCAGCGCATCCCGGCGGGGGCCGCAGCCCAGCCCTTGCAGGAGGGCACGGTCGCCCGCATCTTCACCGGGGCCAGCACTCCGGCCGGAGCCGATGCCATCGTGATGCAGGAAGACTGCACGCCGCTGGCCGATGGGCGTATCAGGGTGGTCGCACGGCCGGCTGCCGGTCAGTGGATACGGCGATGCGGCGAGGATGTGGCGCGCGGCGCTGTGGTCTTGCGCCGGGGGCAGCGTCTGTCACCGGCCGAGCTGGGGCTGGCTGCCAGCATAGGTTTTGACCGCCTGTCGGTCAGCCGCAGGGCGCGAGTCGCTTTGTTGTCCACCGGCGACGAACTGGTCATGCCCGGCGAGGTGGCGCCGCAGGCCATGAAGCCCGGCGCCATCTACAACTCCAATCGTTTCTTCCTGCGGGCCTTGCTCGAGCGTCTGGGTTGCGAGGTCAGCGATCTGGGCATCGTGCCCGACGACAGGCAGGCAACGCTGCGGGCGCTCGAGTCGGCGGCGCTCGGCCACGACCTGATTCTCACCAGCGGCGGCGTTTCGGTGGGCGAGGAGGACCACATCAAGCCGGCGGTCCAGGCCCTGGGGCAGTTGCAGCTGTGGCAGGTGGCTATCAAGCCGGGCAAGCCGTTTGCTTATGGTCGTATTCACCGGGCGCAGGGCGTCGCGCATTTCATGGGCCTGCCTGGCAACCCGGTCTCTAGCTTCGTCACTTTCCTGCTGCTGGTGCGGCCATTCCTGCTGCAATTGCAAGGCGCCGGCGTGACCGAGCCCGAGCGCTTGAGTCTGCCCGCGCACTTTGCCTGGCCCAAGGCCGACAAGCGCCGCGAGTTTCTGCGTGTGCGCCGCAATGCCCAGGGCGGGCTGGACTTGTTTCCCAACCAGAGCTCGGGGGTGCTCACCTCGGCACAATGGGCCGACGGCTTGGTCGACAACCCGCCGGGTCGCACGATTGCCCCCGGCGATGAAGTCGCCTACATACCCCTGTCTTCGCTGATGAATTGACCGCCATGCAGGTTCAGATCAAATACTTTGCCTCGCTGCGCGAGGCGCTGGGGCCCGGTGGCGCGCACCAGACCGCGGCCGCCACCGTGGGCGCGCTGCGCGAGGAGCTGATTGCCCAGGGCGGCGCCCATGCGCAGGTCTTGGCGCGCGGCCGGCCGGTACGCGCGGCTCTGGACCAGGTGATGAGCGACGAATCGCAAGCCCTGCGCGAGGGCTGCGAGGTGGCTTTTTTCCCGCCCGTCACCGGAGGTTGAGCATGGCGGCGCGGGTGTCGATACAGACGGCCGACTTCGATCTGGGGGGCGAGGTAGCGGCGCTGCGTGCCCAAGACCTGCGTGTGGGCGCGGTATGCAGCTTCATTGGCACGGTGCGCGACCGGCACGCTGATTTGCAGCGCAGCGCGAGACAGCAGGGCGGACCGGTGCAATCGCTCGAGCTTGAGCACTACCCCGGCATGACCGAAAAAGCGATCGAGGCCATGATCGATGCGGCCTTGGCCCGCTTTGATATCTACGCCGCTCGCGTCGTTCACCGGGTCGGCTTGCTCAAGCCGGCCGACCAGATCGTGCTGGTGGTGGTCAGTTCGGCCCATCGGGGCGAGAGTTTTCAGGCCTGCGAGTTCTTGATGGACTACCTCAAGACGCAGGCGCCTTTTTGGAAAAAAGAAATCACCCCCGAAGGCGCGCGCTGGGTCGATGCCCGGGTGAGCGACGACGCGGCGCTGGCGCGCTGGGGGTTGGCCTCGGGCCATGCAGGGGGGCCGACCCCACGAGCCCCAGGTTGATCGTGTTGCTGCGGGCGCTGCGCCCCATGCGCAATCCCGGGTCTGCGCGCGCGATATATCGATCTGTCCTAAGATGATTCCTGGGTGAACTTATCATTGCCATCATGACTGCCACACTCGCTCGTCCGCATCTGCGCATTGCCACCGAGGAGGCCTTCGCGCCCCCCGAGATGATCCGCATCTACGAGAAGATTCTTGCCGGCCGTGATGTCGATCCCGGCTTCAAGGGCTTGATGGGGTTCTACATGAGCAGCCCCAGCGAGCGCGCACGGCACATCATGCGCTGCCTGCAAGACCTCGATGAGGTGCGCCTGGCTCACATGGACGAGGCCGGCATCGACCATCAGGTGCTGGCCCTGACCGCCCCGGGCGTGCAGATCATGGACAAGGACACGGCGGTGTCATTTGCCCGAGTGGCCAACGACTTTCTGGCCGATGCGATCAGCCGCCACCCCAAGCGTTTCAGCGGCATGCTCGCCTTACCGGTACAGGATCCGCAGGCGGCCGCCCGCGAGATCGATCGGGGTGTGCGTCAATTGGGCATTCGCGCGGCAGTCATTAATTCCCACACGCATGGCCAGTACCTGTCTGACCCCAAGTTCTGGGACATTTTTGCGGCGGCGGAGCAGCATGGCATACCGATCTACCTGCACCCCAACTCGTTGCCGCGCAACATGATCGAGCCCTTCCAGGAGTGTGGACTCGATGGGGCCATCTACGGCTTCGGCGTCGAGACCGGACTGCACGCGCTGCGCATCATCACCGCCGGGGTCTTTGACCGTTTTCCCAAGCTGCAGATGATCATCGGTCACATGGGAGAGGCGCTGCCTTTCTGGTCGTATCGGCTTGACTATATGCACCAGGCGACGGTGCGTTCCAAGCGTTACGAGAGCATCAAGCCGATCCAGAAAAAGCCCAGCGACTATCTGCGCGAGAATTTCCATATCACCAACAGTGGCGTGGCCTGGGAGCCGGCGATTGAATTCACCCAGTCGATTGTGGGCGTCGATCGCGTGCTCTACGCGATGGACTATCCCTATCAATACGCGGTTGAAGAAGTCGGCCTGCTCGAGCGCATGAACATGAGCGCCGAGAACAAGAAGAAGTTTTTCCAGACCAATGCCCAGGCGCTGTTTGGCATCGCGGCTCTCTGAACCACTTGCGATGCCCTTGCGCCGCGCTGTTTTTCATCAAGGAGACACAAACATGAACCCCTTCAAACGCGTTGTGCAAAGCCTGCTGGCCTCGATGACTTGCGCGCTGGCCGCCAGTGCTCTGGCGCAATCCTGGCCGACGCAAAGCGTGCGCATCATCGTGCCCTTTACAGCCGGCACCGGCATGGACACCATTGCCCGTGCAGTGGGCCCCCGGCTCAGTGAGCGCCTGGGGCAACCAGTGGTTATCGTCAACCAGCCCGGCGCCAGCGGCAATATCGGTGCCGATGCGGTGGCCAAGGCCACCGATGGCCATACCTTGCTCATGGGAGCCAACACCATGATGATGGCCTCGCAGATGTACAAAAACGTACCCTTCAACCCCGTCAAGGATTTCGCGCCGATTTCAATGGCCGCTTATGGCACGCTGATGCTGGTGGCCAATCCCAAGACCGGTATCAAGTCCATGAATGAGCTGATTGCGCAGGCCAAGGCACGCCCAGGGTCCGTTTCATTTGGCTCCCCGGGCGTCGGAACGCCGCACCACATGGCGATGGAGTTGTTCAAGGTGCAGACCGGTTTGTTCATGCTGCATGTCCCTTACCGTGGGTCGGCGGGCTACACGCAGGATCTGCTCTCCGGTGAGATCAATGTCGGCTTCCTGCCGGTGCACATCGCCCAGGGTTTTGTGCGAGACGGCAAGCTCAATGCGTTGGCGGTGGGTAGCCCCAAGCGCCACCCGGTTTCGCCGGGCGTGGCCACCTTTGAGGAGCAAGGTGTGAAGGGCGTTGAGGTCGACCTCTGGTATGCCTTTTACGCCCCGGTCCGCACCCCGGCTGCGGTCGTGAGCCGGCTCAACACCGAGATTGCCAATATCGTGCGCAGCACCGAGGTCAAGGATCTGCTTGGCCGAGCGGGTATGGATGCCTCCGCCTCCTCCCCGGAAGAGCTGGCTCAGATCGGTCAGAAGGACTATCCCCGCTGGGGCGCGGTGATCAAGCGCAACGGCATCTCGGCCGAATGATCACCCGCCCCATCGTGGTGATCGGCGGTGGCATCGCCGGTCTGTCCTTTGCGCTGTCTTTGCATCAGCGCGGTCTGAGCTGCGAGGTCTACGAAAGCGTGCCTCAGATCAAGGAGCTCGGGGTGGGCATCACCTTGCTGCCCCATGCCATGCGTGAGCTCTCGGCCCTGGGGGTGCAGCCGCAGTTGGAGGCGCAGGGCATCGAAAATCTGGAGAGCGTGTTCTTCAACCGCTTTGGACAGTTCATTTACCGCGAGCCGCGAGGTCGGCACGCCGGCTACCCCCTGCCGGAGATCGGCATACACCGGGGCAAGCTGCACCGCATTCTGTACGAGGCCGCCCTCGAAAAACTCGGATCCCATCGGATCCACACCGGGCACCGTTGTGCCGGCTTGAGCCAGGACGAAGCGGGGGTGACGTTGCATTTCACGGACGCACAGGGCCAGAGCCTGGCGCCCGTGCGCGCCGATGTGGTGGTCGCTTGCGATGGCATTCATTCGGCGGTGCGCAAACAGTTCTATCCCGATGAGAAGGTGGCTTTTGCCGGGATCAACACCTGGCGCGGTGTAACCCGGCACAAGCCTATCTTGAGCGGCAAGAGCTACATGCGCGTTGGATCCATACGTACGGGCAAGATGGTGATCTACCCCATCATCGACAACATCGATGGCCAGGGCATGCAACTGATCAATTGGATGGCTGAAATCGAAGGCAGCAGCCAAGTCATGAACGACTGGAATCAGGGTGGCCGGGCCGAGGACTTCGTTTCAATCTTCAAGGACTGGACCTTCGACTGGCTCGATGTACCCGCCCTGATCCGTAATGCCGATCAGATCCTCGAGTACCCGATGGTGGACAAGGATCCGGTGCCCCAGTGGACATTCGGGCGGGTCACACTGATGGGCGATGCGGCGCATCCGATGTATCCGCGTGGCTCCAACGGCTCGGCCCAAGCCCTGATTGATGCGCGCACCCTGGCCACCGAGCTGGCCCGCGGGGGCGACCCCGTGGCGGCACTGTCGGCCTACGAAGCTCAACGGCGCGAGGCCACTGCCCGGGTGGTACTGACCAACCGCAGCCAGCCGCCGGATGTGATCAATATCCGGGTCGAGGAACTCAGCGGCGATCGGCCGTATCGGCACATCGATGACATCATTAGCCAGGATGAGCTGCGCGCGCTGTCGGACAACTACAAAAAGATTGCAGGTTTTTCGCTGGACGCGGTCAAGGTTTGAGGCTCAGGGGGCAGCGCTGTGAGGGCGCGGCTCCCTCAAGACGACCTCACTGCCAGACCTGCCGCGAAGGCGGCTTTAATTCAGATAGCGCGGCTTGACCGGCTTGGGATCTTCGGCCGCCTCGTCTGTTGCTGACTGCTCTCGCCTGGCCAGAGCAGGCAGTGGTTTGAGTTCGGCTCCCTGCAGCCAGCCCGAGCCCTTGATCGCCTGGTGCAGCAGCCGCAGCAGCCCCTGAGTCAGGGTGACATCCATCACCAATTGCATCTCCCGCTGACGGTGGGGCAGCTTTTCAAACAGCGCCATTTCTAGCTTGCCCTCGCGCAAAGGGCTCAGCTTGATCTCGGTGACCAGCAGAGGCTCCTCGCCCAGCGGCAGTGCGCTGGGCTGATCGCGAAACGGAGTTTGGTAGTCGCCCTGGTAGGCCGCTGCTTCCGCCTGGAAGTTTTGCACCATCTGCTGCCGCTGCTTGTCCTGCGGCGCTGCCGGATCGAGCGCTGGCAGTTGCGCGCACAGCTGTTCCTGCGAGCTATGCTCGAGCGCCGGCATCAATTGCAGCCCAAAGCGGCGCGTGAGCCAGATGCGAAACTCTTCCCCGCCCTGGCTGTTGATGCGAATGAGCAGCCGGTCTTGCTCGACCACATAGCTAACATTCACCTGGTGAATATTCATGAACTAATTCTAGGTAGCCCGAGCCCGGCCGTTCCGCATGCCGGTTTTCGGATGTAAGCCATGCCCTGACACCCCTGGAACGGGGGCCAGCCTTGAAAAGAGGCGGCGCGGCCCAAGTTACAGCTTGAATCGTTTCGGGAGTTGTGATGCGTCAAGACAAACTGACCACCAAATTTCAGCAGGCTTTGGCCGATGCCCAGTCGATCGCCCTCGGGCGCGATCATCCTTACGTCGAAGCCGTGCATGTGCTGGCGGCCATGCTTTCACAGGATGAGGGGCCCAGGGCCCTGATGCAAAGGGCTGGGGTCAACCTCGGCGGTCTGGAGGCGGCTGTTGAGGCGGGTCTGAAGAAGCTGCCGCAGGTTGAGGGACAGGATCAGCTGCAGGTCGGACCGGACCTGACTCGTCTTCTGCAAGCTACCGAAAAAGAGGCCATGAAGCGCGGTGACGCTTTCATCGCTGCCGAGCTCTTCTTGTTGGCTTGTGCCGACCACAAAGGCGATGTGGGTCGCTTGGCGCGCGAAAACGGGATGACCCGGGCCGTGCTTGAGGCGGCCATCACCGTAGTGCGTGGCGGCGAAAAGGTCAGCAGTGCCGAGGCCGAAGGCCAACGTGAGGCGCTGCGCAAGTACACCCTCGACTTGACCGAGCGGGCCCGCGCCGGCAAGCTCGATCCAGTCATTGGCCGTGACGACGAGATTCGGCGCGCCATTCAGGTCCTGCAGCGCCGCAGCAAGAATAACCCGGTGCTCATTGGTGAGCCTGGCGTGGGCAAGACCGCCATCGTGGAGGGCCTGGCCCAGCGCATCGTCAACGGCGAGGTGCCCGATTCGCTCAAGGGCAAGCGGGTGTTGTCTTTGGACATGGCGGCCTTGCTGGCCGGCGCCAAATACCGGGGGGAATTCGAAGAGCGACTCAAGGCGGTGCTCCATGAACTGGCCAAGGATGAAGGTCAGACGATCGTCTTCATTGATGAGTTGCACACCATGGTTGGTGCCGGCAAGGCGGAGGGCGCCATCGATGCCGGGAATATGCTCAAGCCCGCTTTGGCGCGCGGTGAGCTGCACTGCGTGGGTGCCACGACCCTGGATGAATACCGCAAGTATGTCGAAAAGGATGCGGCCCTGGAGCGGCGCTTCCAGAAGATTTTGGTTGATGAACCCTCGGTAGAGGCCACCATCGCCATTTTGCGTGGTCTGCAGGACAAGTACGAGAAGCACCATGGGGTGCAAATCACCGATCCGGCTATCGTGGCGGCAGCCGAGCTTTCGCACCGCTATATCACGGACCGCTTTTTACCTGATAAGGCTATCGACCTGATTGATGAGGCGGCGGCTAAGATCAAAATCGAAATCGACTCCAAACCTGAGGTGATGGACAAGCTCGATCGACGCCTGATTCAGTTGCAGATCGAGCGAGAGGCGGTGCGGCGCGAAAAGGATGAGGCTTCGCAGAAGCGCTTTGGCTTGATCGAAGAGGAGATTGCCAAGCTGCAAAAAGAAATCGCCGACCTAGAGGAGATCTGGCGCGCTGAGAAAGCGCAGGCTCTGGGCTCCAAGGATGTCATGGAGGAAATCGATCGCATCCGGCATCAGATTGAGGAGCACACCCGCAAAGGCGACTTCAACAAGGTAGCTGAGTTGCAGTACGGCAAGCTGCCGGAGTTGGAAAAGCGCCTCAAGCAGGCCCAAGCCAGTGAGCAGGCCAAGGCCGGTTCGCCCAAGCTGCTGCGCACCCAGGTTGGATCCGAGGAAATCGCCGAGGTGGTGGCCCGTGCCACCGGCATTCCTGTATCCAAGCTGATGCAGGGTGAGCGCGACAAGCTGCTTCAAATGGAAGACAGGTTGCACCAGCGTGTGGTTGGACAGGAGGAGGCGATCTCAGCGGTGGCCAATGCGATCCGGCGTTCGCGCTCGGGTCTGGCAGATCCCAACCGGCCCACCGGTTCGTTTTTGTTCCTCGGCCCGACTGGTGTGGGCAAGACCGAGCTGTGCAAGGCGCTGGCCGCGTTCTTGTTTGACAGCGAGGACCACTTGGTGCGCATCGATATGAGTGAGTTCATGGAGAAGCACTCAGTGGCGCGGCTCATTGGCGCGCCACCGGGCTATGTGGGCTACGAGGAGGGCGGGTATCTCACAGAGGCCGTGCGTCGCAAGCCCTACAGCGTTTTGCTGCTTGACGAAGTCGAAAAAGCCCACCCCGATGTCTTCAACGTGCTGCTGCAAGTTCTCGATGACGGTCGTCTGACTGACGGTCAGGGTCGCACGGTGGATTTCAAGAACACCGTCATTGTGATGACGTCCAACATCGGCTCCCCCCTCATTCAATCCATGGTGGGTCGGCGTGCCGAGGATATCAAGGAGGCAGTGGTCGATGAGCTCAAAAACCATTTTCGTCCCGAGTTTCTCAACCGCATCGACGAGACGGTGGTCTTCCATGGGCTCGATGCGCGCAATATCGAAGCTATAGCCCGCATCCAGTTACAGGTGCTGACCCATCGCTTGCAGAAAATCGATTTGTCCTTGCAGGTGGCTGAAGCGGCCATCGAGGAATTGGCCAAGGTGGGCTTTGACCCGGTCTTTGGTGCGCGCCCTCTCAAGCGGGCCATCCAGCAGCGCATCGAAAACCCCCTGTCCAAGTTGCTGCTTGAGGGACGATTCCCGCCCAAAAGCACCATAGCGGTGAGTGTCGATCCGATACGCCAGCCCGGCGTGTTCAGCTTTACCGATCTGCCTGCCACACCCTGATCATCGCCCTGGGCGCAAGGACTTCCCCGGGGGCTCGTCCTGAGGGTGACCGGGTTGGACCGCAAAGCCGCTACCATAGGGCCCGATGAGTGCTCCGTCCCTTACCGCGCCCCCCATCTTGCCTTTGCGGCAAGACATCGCCCTGATCGGGCTGGTGGGCGTGGCCCACATGATCAGCCACTTCAGCCAGTTGCTGCTGCCGCCGCTGTTCCCGTGGCTGAAAGACCATTTCGGGGTCAGCTATGCCCAGCTGGGCTTTGTGCTGACCGTGTTTTTTGTTGTCTCGTGTGCGGTGCAGGCGGCGGCGGGTTTCCTGGTCGATCGCTTCGGGCCGCGGCCAGTGCTTTATGTCGGCATGGCAGCCATCGCGGTGTCTTGTTTTGGCTATGCGATCAGCACCAACTACTGGATGCTTACTTTCTTTGCCGGGCTGGCCGGCCTGGGCAATGGCGTTTTCCACCCGGTCGATTACACCTTGCTCAATCGCAGGGTCAGTCCGCATCGCCTTGGCCATGCCTACAGCGCGCACGGCATCACCGGCACCCTGGGCTGGGCCATTGCTCCGACCTTGATGACCGGCGTGGCGCTGGCGCATTCCTGGCAGGCCGCGCTGGCGGTGGCTGGGGTGGTGGCCGTGGCGGTGCTGGCCCTGCTGCTGCTCAATCACAGCCGTCTGGCCCTGGACGTGTCGGCTTCGCGCAAGCAGGCGGCCGACGGCAATTTCGACTTCCTGAGGCTGCCGGCGGTTTGGATGTGCTTTCTCTTCTTTTTTCTTTTTGCCACGGTGCTTGGCGTGGTGCAAGCCTTTGCTCCCGAGGCAAGCCGTCAGCTGCACGAAATCGGGCTGTCCAGCGTGGCGTTGTGTCTGACGGTCTATATGGTAGGCAGCGCCTTGGGCATGGTTGGGGGTGGTTTCCTGGTACAGGACCCCAGTCGATGCGACAAAGTGGTGGCGGTGGCCTTCATGGTGGCAGCTACCCTGGCCTTGGTGCTGGCTTTAAGTCCTTTGCCGACCTGGATGGTGCCGGTGCTCTTTGGCCTGATGGGTCTGACTTCAGGCACGGCCGGTCCTTCGCGCGATTTATTGGTCAAGCAGTCCACGCCGGCCAATGCCTCGGGCCGCGTTTATGGCGTGGTGTATGGCGGCCTGGATGTGGGCCAGGCGATCACGCCGTTGATCTTTGGCCTGCTCATGGACCATGGGCAGTTCCGGGGCGTCCTCATTGGCTTGGCCCTGGTGCAGTGCAGTCTGATCTTTAGCGCCTACTGGCTGCGCTCGGTGCGGCGGCTCTGAGCCCGCCCCCGAAGTTCGGCGCGGGCACAATGGTGGCATGACTTCATCGATTGCCGGGCATCTGCTGGTCGATTGCCTCCTGGCCCAGGGCGTGACCCATTGCTTTGGCGTGCCTGGCGAGAGCTATCTGGCTGTACTCGACGGCCTGCACGCCCGCCGGGACCGGATCCGCTTCATCACCTGCCGGCAAGAGGGGGGGGCGGCCTTCATGGCCGAGGCGCATGGCAAGCTCACTGGCCGGCCAGCCGTGTGCATGGTCACCCGCGGGCCGGGTGCGACCAATGCGTCGATTGCGGTGCACACCGCCTTTCAAGACTCCACGCCCATGCTACTGCTGGTCGGCGATGTCGCCAGCGATTGCCGCGACCGCGAAGCCTTTCAGGAGCTCGACTACTCCAGCTTCTTCGGGCCCAGCACCAAAGGGATGGCCAAGCGGGTCGAGCGTGTCGACGCGGCAGACCGCATCCCCGAGTACATCGCCCGCGCCTTTGCCACCGCCATGAACGGACGGCCGGGCCCGGTGGTGCTGGTCCTGCCCGAAGACATGCTCATGGCCCGCACCGAGGCTCAGCCCCTGCCGCGGGTGGAGGCGGTGCAGGCCTGGAGCGATCCGGGCAGTCTGCGCACCCTGCGCGCCCTGCTGCTCAAGAGCCAGCGCCCTCTGTTGATCGCGGGGGGGAGCGGCTGGACCTTGCAAGCGGCGCAGGCGCTCGAGCGTTTTGCCGAGAACTGGCAGTTGCCGGTGGCCAACGCCTTTCGCTTTCAGGATACTTTCGACAACCACCACCGGCTCTATGCGGGTGACGTGGGGATCGGCATCAACCCCCGCTTGGCCGAGCGGGTGCGCCAGAGCGATCTGCTGATCGTCGTCGGTGCGCGTCTGGGCGAAATGACCACCGGCAGCTACACCTTGCTCAAGGCGCCCAAGCTGACACAAAAGCTGGTGCATATCCACGCCGGTGCTGAAGAGCTCAACCGCGTGTACCAGGCCGACTTGGCGATCAACGCAACCATGAATGCAGCGGCGCGCTCGCTGGAGGTGCTGGCCGCGCCCAAAGACCTGCCCTGGGAGGGCTGGACGCGCGATGCGAACGCCGATTACCAGGCCAATCTGCAGCCGCCTGCAGCAGGCACCTGGCCGGGCACCATCGACATGCCGGCCCTCGTGGCGCTGCTGCAAAAGCACCTGCCGGCCGACGCGGTGCTGACCAACGGGGCGGGCAACTTTGCCAGCTGGGTACACCGCTTCTTTAAGCACCACGGTTTGGCCAAGGGCTACAAGACGCAATTGGCTCCCACTGTGGGGGCCATGGGCTACGGGGTGCCAGCGGGCATCGGCGCGGCCATCACCACAGGCCGGCTTGCGCTGACCATGGCCGGCGATGGCGACTTCCTCATGAACGGCCAGGAACTGGCGACGGCGGTGCAGCACGGGGCCAAGAGCATCATCGTGCTGCTCAACAACGGCATGTACGGCACCATCCGCATGCACCAGGAGCGAGAATTTCCGCAGCACGCCAGCGGCTCTGAACTGCGCAACCCCGACTTCGTGGCTTTGGCGCAGGCCTACGGCTATGCAGCCACGCGCATCACGCGTACCGAGGATTTCGAGCCAGCCCTGCTGGCAGCCTTGGCGGCCGATCGGGGCACCCTCATCGAGGTGATGCTCAGTCCGGAGGTCATCACCACCCGGGGGACGCTGTCAGCGATCACCGAGCAGGCACTCAAGTCGCAGTCGGGCTAGCGCGAGGCAGTCACGCGGTAGGCCCGTGGGGCAGCCGCCGCGCTGGGGCAAGAAAAAAGGCCGGTGATACCACCGGCCTTTTTAGTCAGCACCCCAGCGATTACTTGACGTGCTTGCCGATCAGGCCGGCCATCTCGAACATCGAGACTTGCGACTTGCCAAACACAGCTTTGAGCTTGTCGTCGGCATTGACCATGCGCTTGTTGGCCTTGTCCTGTAGACCCTTGGCCTTGATGTAAGTCCACATCTTGCTGACGATCTCGGTGCGCGGCAGCGGCTTGTCGCCGACCACGGCAGCCAAAGCGGCGCTGGGGGTCAGCGGCTTCATGAACGCAGCGTTGGGGGTGCGCTTCTTGGCGGGAGCCTTTTTGGCGGCGGGCTTCTTGGCGGCGGGCTTCTTGGCCGCAGCCTTCTTTGCAGGAGCCTTCTTGGCCGCAGGCTTTTTAGCCGGAGCCTTCTTCGCAGCGGGCTTCTTGGCGGCAGCCTTTTTGGCGGGAGCCTTCTTCGCAGCGGCCTTCTTGGCCGGAGCTTTCTTTGCCGAAGCTTTTTTCGCAGTTGCCATGATCAGTTTTTCCTTCTAGAAGTTGAGAAATCACCTTGCAAGAGCGCGCGCTCTTGCAAGGCACTGCGGATGCTACTGGAGAAAAACGTGTTTTCAAAGGGAAAAACGCATTTTTTCGGGCCTTTTTGTTGCGGATTTACCCCGAAAAAGCGCCCTTTCCCCTCTGGAGATCGCCTAAGGCGGCCATTTTTAGAGGGAGGAAACGCCCTTCCAGAGCATGTAGGCCGCCAAAGCGTAGAGCACCAGGGCAAAGATACGCTTGAGCTGCTTGACCGGCAACCGGTGCGCCAGTCGGGCTCCCACCGGTGCCATGAGCACGCTGCAAGTGGCAATGATGCCCAGCGCTGGCAGCCAGATGAAGCCGAAGGAGCCCGGCGGCAAGTCTCCGGCAGCGCTCAGGCCGCTGTAGACGTAGCCGGCCGCGTTGGCCGCAGCGATGGGAAAACCCAGGGCGGCCGAGGTGGCCACTGCGTTGTGGATGGCCACATTGCACCAGGCCATGAAGGGCACGCTGATGAAGCCGCCGCCCGCACCCACCAGGCCCGAGAGCAGCCCGATCAGGCCGCCGGCGACCCATTGCCCCGCGCCGCCTGGCATGTGCCGGCTGCCCTTGGGCTTGCGGTCGAGGAACATCTGCGTGGCGGAAAAGCCCACGAAGAGGCCGAAGAAGATGGCCAGGTAGTTGCCTTTGAGCAGACTGAACAAGCCAACGCTGCTGATCAAGCTGCCCAGCAAGATGCCCGGTGTCAGTCCGCGCACCAGATCCCAACGGACCGCGCCGCGCTTGTGATGGGCGCGGACGCTTGAGATGGAGCTAAAGACGATGGTGGCCATGGAGGTGGCGATGGCCATCTTCACGGCCAGGTCGGCGTCGGCACCGCGCGCGCTCATGATGAGCGTGAGGAAGGGCACCATCACCATGCCGCCGCCGATACCGAGCAGACCGGCGAGAAAGCCGGACATGATGCCCAGACCGATGAGTTCGAGAACCAGGATCAGATCAAGCGTCATGGAATTGGGGCGCCCCTAGAGACGCCATGCAGGAAGATGTGGGGGCGCCGCTTCGGCGCGATGGCTGAATTTGGATGCAGCAGGCTGCCCAAAAAAGGTGTCTGCGGTGACCACCGGGCCGGCATCCTGAACCGGGGGTTCAGGTGGGCGAGGGCAGACTGGCGTTGGGTTCATCTGACGCGAGACGAT
>CAZCSD010000048.1:0-18698 GCA_964501235.1 uncultured Polaromonas sp.
CCCGAGCCCTTGAGCTTGTAGCGCAGCTCGGCCTGACCGCGCGACTGGCTCTTGACCGTCTCGGGCCGCGCCTGAAGGATGTAGAGCAGGCCATCGACGCCGTCCTTGCCCCACTCGATGTCCATGGGCCGCCCGTAGTGCTGCTCAATCACCAGCGCGTAGTGAGCCAACTGCTCGACCTCCTCGTCGCTGAGGCAGTACCGGTTACGCTGCTCAACCGGCACCTCGGTGGTCTTGACCAGCTTGCCCGTGGCCTGCTTTTCTGCCGCCGTTGAAAACTCCATCTGAACCAGCTTGGAACCCAGATTGCGCCGAATCAAGGCTCGCTTACCGGCACGCAGCATCGGCTTGTGGACATAAAACTCATCGGGATTGACTGCACCCTGTACCACCGTCTCGCCCAGACCGTAGCTGGCGGTGATGAACACCACATCCTCAAAGCCGCTCTCGGTGTCTATGGTGAACATCACCCCGGCCGCGCCGATATCCGATCGGACCATGCGCTGCACCCCCGCAGACAAAGCCACTTCCGCGTGGGCGAAACCCTTGTGCACCCGGTAGCTGATGGCCCGATCGTTGTAGAGCGAGGCAAAGACCTCCTTGATCTTGTACAAGATATCGGGCAGGCCGACCACATTCAAAAAAGTCTCTTGCTGCCCCGCGAAGGAAGCATCGGGCAGATCTTC
Source organism: uncultured Polaromonas sp. (assembly GCA_964501235.1). Classification (GTDB taxonomy): domain Bacteria; phylum Pseudomonadota; class Gammaproteobacteria; order Burkholderiales; family Burkholderiaceae_C; genus Polaromonas. The sequence continues at coordinate 687 of CAZCSD010000048.1, forward strand.
GGCAGTGGCCGAGGAACGCACTGCAAAACTCGCTTGCTCCTTGCCAGCGCTGAGGTGGGCGAAAGCCTGAGCGATCGCGCGCTCCAGGTCGGCCGGAAAAGGCTGCGCTTGCACCCACTGCCGAATTTGCGCGCCCGCATCGGCCAGCGCATTGACGTCCTCGGTGTCCAGGCGAGCCAGGCGGTCGGCGATCCGGCGGTCCAGGCCACCGTGCGCCAAAAATTCCCGAAAGGCGTGAGCGGTAGTGGCAAAGCCGGTGGGAACGCGCACCCCGGTGGGTAACTGCGAGATCATTTCGCCGAGGCTGGCGTTCTTACCGCCAACGGCCTCGACATCGCTCATTCTCAGGTTCTCAAACGGTACGACCAGGGCGGTCGCCTCGAACAGGGGGGACATGACAAGACTCCAGATGGTTTGAAAACCGGGGCGAACGCCATGGACGGCTGCGAGCCTTGTTCTGATTCTGTGGGGCGAGTGCGGGCCATGGGAGAGCAGTTCGATAATGGGCGCATTGTAGAGTCGGCCCTCGGCAGGGTCGCGACAGGCAAGGATCGCAGCCATGGCCACCCGTACCGTGTTTTTCATCTCTGACGGCACCGGCATCACCGCCGAGACTTTCGGCAACGCCATCCTGGCCCAATTCGAGATCAAGCCTCGGCATGTGCGCCTGCCCTTCGTTGATACCGTCGACAAAGCACATCAGGCGCTGCGGCAAATCAATCACACGGCTGACATCGAAGGCCAGCGCCCCATCGTCTTTACCACTCTGGTCAATATGGAGGTGCTGGCCGTCATCCGACAAAGCAACGGCATGCTGCTGGATATGTTTGGCATGTTCGTCGAACCGCTGGAAGACGAGCTGGGCATCAAGTCGAATCATCGGGTGGGTCGCTTCTCTGATGCATCGAAAAGCAAGGAATACGACGACCGCATTGAGGCCATCAACTTCTCGCTGGCGCATGACGACGGACAGAGCCATGTCGACCTTCAGCAGTCCGACGTCATCCTGGTGGGCGTCAGCCGCAGCGGCAAGACGCCGACCTCGCTTTACTTGGCCATGCAATATGGACTCAAAGCCTCCAACTATCCTCTCATCCCCGAAGACTTCGAACGCAGGCAACTGCCGGCTGCGCTGCTACCCCATCGCAAAAAAATCTTTGGCCTGACCATCGATCCGCAACGCCTGGCCCAGATCCGTAATGAGCGTCGGCCCAACTCGCGTTATGCCAGCCTGGAGAACTGCCGCCACGAGATCCACGAGGCCGAGGCGATGATGCGGCGCGAGGGCATACGCTGGCTCTCGACCACCACCAAGTCCATTGAAGAGATCGCCACCACCATCTTGCAGGAACTCAGGCCAGAAAGACTGGTCTATTAAGGCTGGGACAGAGCCGCAGGCGCATCGAATGCAAGGGTTAACCCTTGATCCAAGGTGGTTGATTGAGAACCATTCTCATTTACTGTACACTTGGGGCATGTTCTGTTCAACCAAACCTTCCCTCAAACTCTTGCCCTGGATCTTGGCGGCCGCCGCACTCGGCCTGAGCCTGGTCGCCTCGGCCCAGGACCGGGTCCTCAACATTTACTCGGCCCGCCACTACCCCAGCGACGAGGCGCTCTACGGCGATTTCACCCGCGCCACCGGCATCAAAATCAATCGCATCGACGCGGACGATGCCGGCATCCTTGCGCGGCTGAGGGCCGAAGGGGCAGCCTCGCCGGCCGATGTGATCTTGCTGGTCGACGCCGCCCGCCTCTGGCGTGCCGAGGCCGATGGCCTGTTCAAGCCCATCAAGTCCGCCGCGCTGGAAAACGCCATTTCCCCGGCGCTGCGCGCCAAGGCCAGCCCCGAAGGCACGGCTTGGTTTGGCCTGTCCACCCGCGCGCGCGTGGTCGTCTACAACAAAGCCCGCCTTCAGGCGACCGATGTCGACACCTATGAAAAACTGGGCGACGCCAAGTTGCGCGGACAGCTGTGCATGCGCTCGGGATCGCACCCCTACAACCTGAGCCTGTTTGGCGCCATGATGGAACACCTCGGCCCGCAAAAAACGGAAGACTGGCTGAAGGCTCTGGTCAACAACATGGCAAGGAGCCCTAAGGGGGGCGACACCGACCAGATCCGGGCGGTGGCCGCTGGCGAATGCGCGGTGGCGGTGAGCAACACCTACTACCTGGCCCGGCTGATGCGCTCGGATCAGGCCACAGACAAAGCGGTGATCGAAAAATTGGGCATCGTCTTTCCCAACCAGTCCTCGACAGGCACGCACATCAACATCGCGGGCGGCGCGGTGGCGCGGCATGCCAAAAACGCCGACAACGCCGTCCGCTTCCTCGAGTACCTGGCCAGCCCCAGCGCCCAAAACCACTTCGCCAACGGCAACAACGAATGGCCAGCAGCCAAGGGCGTGGTGCTGAGCAACCCGGCGCTCAAGGCCATGAGCGGCGGTGACTTCAAAGCCGAATCGGTGCCAGTGAGCGTGCTCGCAATGAACCAGGTCAAGGTCCAGCAGATGCTCGATCGAGTCGGGTTCAGATGAGGCCCATCGCCTCGATGCCGGGCTTAGAGTCCTAGAGCGGCAATACCCGCCCGGGCGATCTGCGCGTCCTCGCTGGACTTGACGCCGCTGACACCCACCGCACCCAGGCACTGACCTTCTTTGACGATGGCCACGCCGCCTTCGAGCATACCCTCGAGCTCCGGCGCGGTGAGAAAGGCGTGTCGACCGCCATTGATGATGTCCTCGTAAACCTTGCTGTCGCGCCGACCCAAGGCCGAGGTGCGCGCCTTGGCCGGTGCGATGTAAGAGGATATGGCCGGAGCGCCATCGAGCCGGGTCAGGTGCAGCAGGTGGCCGCCGTCATCCGCAATGGCAATAGTGACGGCCCAGTTGTTGTTCCGGGCTTCGGCTTCCGCGGCCGCCGCGATCTTCTTCACGTCGGCCAGTTCGAGGTAAGGTTTGGATTTCATGGACACTGCGCTTGGGGTCGGACAAAAAGGTTCGCAGTGTAGCGCCGCCCGCCAGGGCCCAAGGCCGAGCCAAGCGCTCCCCTCGCCGATTCCCATACAAAAAATAGGAAGCTCTTGACTTTTTGCCCCCTTCCCTAAAATTGGGACTGCGGCCAGACCGATCAGGACCCCTCACGGCGCCCCTCGTTTCCCTGGCCGGGATTTCAAGGAGATCCGAATGAACCAACCCTACCAAACCCTAGAGTACGTCAGTTCCCTGCCTTCGGCGGCCGAACGCAACCGCGTGCTTCGCAACACATACTGGCTGCTGGCCTTGAGCATGGTGCCCACCGTGATGGGGGCCTGGCTGGGCGTGGCGACCGGAATCACCGCTTCCCTGGGCGGCATCGTCGGCCTGCTGGTCTTCCTCGGCGGTGCCTTCGGCTTCATGTTCGCCATCGAAAAAACCAAAAACTCCGCTGCCGGTGTGCCGGTCCTGCTGGCCTTCACCTTTTTCATGGGCCTGATGCTCTCCCGGCTGCTGGCTGCGGTGCTGGGCATGAAGAACGGCGCCGACCTGATCATGACCGCCTTCGGAGGCACCGCCGGCGTGTTCGTGCTGATGGCCAGCCTGTCAACCGTCATCAAGCGCGACCTCTCAGGCATGGGCAAATGGCTGACGGTCGGAGCGCTCGTGCTGATGGTGGGCGCTATCGTCAACGTCTTTGTGGGTTCGTCCACCGGCATGATCGTTATCAGCATGATGGCCGTTGGTATTTTCTCGGCCTTCATCCTCTATGACCTCAAGCGCATCGTCGATGGCGGCGAGACCAACTACATCACAGCCACCCTGGGCATTTACCTGAGCCTGTTCAACGTCTTCCAGAGCTTGCTGTCCCTGCTCGGTATTTTTGGCGGCGACCGCGATTAAGAGCCTCAGCGCTTCAAAAGGGACCTTCGGGTCCCTTTTTTACGGCCGCTCAAAAACCGCCAGGCTCTCCACATGGGCCGTGTGCGGGAACATATTGACCACACCGGCGGCGATGCAGCGATAGCCAGCCTCCCGCACCAGCACAGCCGCATCGCGCGCCAGGGTGGCTGGATTGCAGCTGACATACACAACTCGGCGCGGCGCTGACCAACCGGGCGGCGGCGGCACGGGCGGAATCACGAACTCCTCGGTCTTCTGGCCGTCGCGATTGACCCGGGCGCGCGCCGTGCCCCGCGGATGCAAGGCGGCCAGCGACTTGAAGAGTTCAAAAGCGCCCTCGCGCGGCGGATCGACCAGCCACTTCTGGGCCGGCGGATCGGCGGCCAAGAGCTGCGGCGTCATCTCAAAAAGGTTGCGCGCCACAAATTGCGTCGGGCTCAGAAGCGGCAGGCCCTGGGTACGCCTGCGCTCCTGATTGAACCGGAGGTTGTCCTGGGCCCGCTGCACCAGGGCGGCACTGCCCTCCACCCCCCAAACCTCATGGGCACGCGTGGCCAGAGGCAGGGTGAAGTTACCCAAGCCACAGAACCAGTCGGCCACCCGCTCATCGCGCCGCACGTCGAGCCATTGCAAGGCCCGCTGCACCAGCACGCGGTTGATGTGCGGATTGACCTGGGTGAAATCGGTGGGCTTGAAAGGCATCAGCACACCGAACTCGGGCAACTCATAGGCCAGGGCAGGCACAGCCTCGTCCAGCCTGTGAACGGTATCGGGGCCCTGGGGCTGCAGCCACCACTGCACCCCCGGCCACTGAGCGGCAAAGCCGCGCAGGCGATCCGCATCCGAGGCGGACAGGGGTTGGAGATGCCGCAACACCAGGGCCGTGACTTGCCGGCCTTCAAGAAGCCCGCAGGCCAACTCGATTTGCGGGCAGGTCTCGCGCGCTTGCAGCGAGCCGATCAAATCACGCAGGGGCTCGAGCATGCGGCTGACATCGGCCGGCAGGACCGGACACTGCCGCATGTCGGCCACGTACTGGCTCTTGCGCTCATGAAAGCCCACCAGTACCGTATCCTTTTTGCGCACATAGCGCACCGACAGGCGGGCGCGAAAACGGTAATGCCAGGCCGGCCCCTCAATCGGTCGCAGCCAACGCTCGGCCGCGACCTTTCCCAGATGGGCGAAGTTGTCCTCCAACACGCGCTGCTTGACAGCCACCTGCGCGCTGCTGTGCAGATGCTGCATCTTGCACCCCCCGCAAGCGCCCTGGTGCAGCCCAAAGTGCGGGCAGGCAGGCCGCACCCGCTGCGAGGACTCGTGCAGCACATGCTCGACTGTGGCCTTGTCAAAACTGGGCTTGCTGCGCGTGACCCGGGCGGTCACCCGTTCAAAAGGCAGGCCCCCCTCCACAAACACCACCTTGCCATCAGGCCGGTGCGCGATGCCCTGGGCTTCCATATCCAGGGATTGGACAAACAGAGCATCCGAAGGGGGGGGTGAAATCTCATTCATCTGACCATTGTCTCAGCCTGCGTGTCGGACCCGGTTCAACCCGGTGGGTATGCAGGTATCCTTGCACCCTGATCTGCAAGGAGCGACCATGAGCTGGCCTGTGATGGTGTTCGACATCGAATCGATTCCCGATCTTGGAGGCATGCGCGCCTTGGGCCTGATTGAGGGCGAGGATGACGCGAAGGCCCATGCAGCCTGGAAAGCCGCCCGGGTCGCCGAAGGCAAAAGCGATTTTGTGCCCCTGCATTTGCAGCGCGTGCTGGTGATCTCTTGCGTCTACCGCAATGCTGAAGGGCTTCGGGTGCATTCTTTTGTCGATCGCGAAACCGAGGGGCAAAGCCAGGAAGGACGCATCATCCAGACCTTCTTCAGCACCATCGAAAAACACACGCCGCAGCTGGTGAGCTGGAATGGTGGGGGCTTTGATCTTCCGGTCCTGCACTACCGGGGGCTCAAGCATGGCGTGGTGGCCAGCAAGTACTGGGACATGGGCGACGGTGGCGACCACGACAGCCGCGAATTCAAGTGGAACAACTACATCAGCCGGTACCACATGCGCCACCTCGACCTGATGGACCTGCTGGCGATGTACACCCCCCGCAACAACGCGCCCCTGGATGCCCTGGCCAAGCTATGTGGCTTTCCCGGTAAGTTGGGCATGGACGGTTCGGCCGTCTTCGACGCCTATCGGCAGGGCAAGCTTGAAGACATTCGCCGCTACTGCGAAACCGATGTGATGAACACCTATTTGTTGTACTGCCGCTTCCAGAAAATGCGCGGCGGTCTCATGGAGGCCGAGTATCAGCAGGAAATCGATCTGATCAAGACAAGCCTGGGCCAGCTGGCCCAGACAGAGACGCACTGGCAAGAATACCTGGCGGCCTGGCGCTGAACCAAAGGCTTCAGCCGCCCGCCTTCTTCTCTGCCGGCTCCGCAGGGGCCGGCTGGGCCACCTGGGGCTTGCACTCGGCCATCACCTCGATTTTTTGGCCGCCAAAGACCAGCGCATTCTGCGCCGCGCAGATGACCTGCTTGCGGCTGCCCCAATCGGATGCTGTCATGGCCTTCTTGAGGGATTCGACCGTTGCCGCATCGGCCTGACCCGTGGTCAGCAGGCGCAGCACCCCGAGCCCCAGATGACGCTCCGGGCTGAGGGCCTTCTCTTTGGCATACACAGCCTCCAGATCCTTGAGGCCCACCCCCGACTCGAGGGAGTCGCGCAAGGCCTGCAATTGCTGCGCCTGCAAGCGCAGGGGCTCGACCTCGCGCTGTGCAGCCTCAAGCGCCTGTGAGGCTTCTTCGAGCTTTTTCTCGGCCTCCTGGCCGCGCGTGGTCATGGTCTCGACTCTCTCGGTATCGGCACCCACCTTCTTGTGCAGATACCAAACGTATGGGCCGGCTGCGGCCAGCGCAACGAGCAAAACCACTTCGAGGATCAGACGTTTCATGGCCCTGACCTCTTATTAGTTGGCCGAGATCGGTCGGCCATTTTGCGGCTGAACCGGTCGCGAGCTGATCTTGAAGGGAAACTGCAGAATCTGATCACGGGAGATATTGATCGGCTCTCGCAGAATGTAGTAGCGCATGTTTTCGGTACACGGCGGCGTGGTGAGCGAGCCGTCGTAGAGAAAAAACTTCATGTCGCGTGGCAGCAAATTGGCCGGATCGAAGCGTTGGCCCTCGGGCTTGACCTCGGGCCCCTCCGATTTGGGGGCATTGCTCCAGATTTGCTTGATGCCCGGATTTTCATTGCCCTCGCGCATCAGAACCACAACGGTCACCAACTTGCCATTGAGATCGCGATGCAGGAAATGAATGCCCATGGGAAAGGTCCGACCATCAATTTGCTCACCCGCCGGTCTCTGGAAGGTCAGACTCAACAGCTCATAGGGCAGGCTGTCAATGCGCATGCGGCTGCCCGGGGCCACATTGACGTGCAGGGTGCGTCCATCGTTGAGCACCGCCAGCGGACCCGCACGGTAGTCGTGAATCAACTCATACTTGACCCGCAGAACGGGGCCAGCGATATTGATGGGCGACTGATTACGGCCGCGGCCGCACATGGCGTAGCGCTCTCCCCAAAATTCTGGCCCTAATTCACCCTCAAAAGACCAGGGCGGCAAGTTGTTGCCGGACTTGGTTTCGGCCTTGCGGGTTGCATCTTCCAAGCGGCGTTCGGCCTGGGTTTTTGGGGCCTCTTCGCCCGCCTTGGCAGACTCGGCCTCCGGCGCCTTGGCGGCCTCGGTCGGCTGGGTGCCTTTGTCGCTCGCCGCGCCTGCTTGGGCCAACGCTTGTTGACAACTGGAGATCACCTCGATCTTCTGCCCGGCCGAGGCCAGCGCATTTTGCGCAGCGCAAATCAGGTTTTTGCGGGTTCCCCAATCGGCGGTATCGAGCGCGCGGCGATAGGCCTCCACCGCGGCTGGATCGGCCCCGCCCTTGGTCAGCATGCGGATCGCCCCCAGACCGGCCTCACGCTCAGGACTGAGGGCCGTTTTTTCTTTGCGGTAAACGGCCTCTAGGTCGCGCAGCACCTCGCCGTTGGCCATGGCCGACCGGTAGACCAGCAATTGCCCGGACCGCTCGCGCAGGGGCTCCAGATCGGCCTGGATCGACTCCAACTGCTTCTCGGTCTCGCTGAGCTTGGTGACCGCCGCAGCAGCCTGGGGGGCCACCTCGGCCACTTGCGCGGCCGCGCCCGCCCCGGCTTGATAGCGCAGCCAGCCCAGGGCGCCGGCGGCGACCAGGGCTATGACCAGGAGAACATCGAAAACCGTGCGCTTCATGATGGGGAAATGGGGAGATATCGGGAATTCGACTCAAGCGCATGGAACTTGAATGCATCCACGGTCGCTGGCCGGCCACCCAAGCCGCCAAGAACGACCACAACGGCACTGAGGATCCAAAGGTCTCTAAAGCGCATGATCACTCCAAAATTCTAGGCAGGGCCCGATAAACCCGACCGATTTGCGGCAAATTCAAACCTGAAACGGCCGGTTGCGGGCTCATATTCCGCCCCCGTGGTGGTACCGCACGGTACCGATCTCGTCAAGCTGACGGCGCTCGCGCTGGGCCTGGCTCTCGCGTACTTGACGCTGGTCATACTCCTGCAACGATTGCATTTTCAGGCGTTCCCGTTCGGCAGCCACCAAGCTGACCCGGGCCTTGGCCTGCGCCTGCTCCACCTGGGCAAGGTCTTTGTCCACGCGGTCCACCAGGGTGAGCAATTGATCGGCAAACTGCCGGCGGTTGAGCGTCTCGACCATGCCCGTGCTCACCGCGCCCGTCTGCGGCGGCCGCGCATAGTCCTCATGGAGTTTGAGCAGACGCTGCCGGGTCGACTGCAGCGATTGCAGACGATCACGCAAGGCGCCCAACTCGGCCTGGATGCGGGCCACCTCCTCCTGCGCCTTGTCTTGTAAAACGCCCCAGCATGAACGGACTTGATTCATGGTGTTCAATCGCTAAGGAGACGCCGCAGACTTTCGCGGGTGACCGGATCGGATTCACCCAGATGCATGTCCTGCCGCAAAAAGTTTTCCATAGCCGGTCGCAGCCGTATTGCCTCATCAAGTTCGGGGTTACTGCCCGCCTCGTAGGCGCCGACTTGAATCAGGTCAACGTTTTGCTGATAGAGCGACCAGAGTCGGCGGAATCGGTTGGCCACCTTCAGATCCTCCGGACTGAGCAAGGTCTGCATCAGACGCGAGATCGATCCGTTGAGATCGATGGCCGGATAGTGCGCAGCATCGGCCAGCTTGCGTGAGAGCATGACCTGGCCGTCCAGCGAGGCGCGGGCGATATCGACGATAGGGTCTTGCGCATCATCGCCCTCGGCCAGCACGGTGTAGATAGCGGTGATCGAGCCGTGGCCGTGGCGGCCCGGCCCAGCCCGTTCGATCAGACTGGGCAGCAAGCCAAACACCGAGGGCGGGTAGCCCTTGGCCGTGGGCGGCTCACCGATGGCCAGCCCCACCTCGCGCTGCGCATGGGCCACACGGGTGAGACTGTCGACCAGCATCAGCACATCCTTGCCCTGGTCGCGAAAGTATTCAGCAATCAGGTGCGTCATTTGGGCAGCTTTGAGCCGCAGCACAGGGGACACATTGGCCGGCGAGGCAACCACCACAGCCTTGGCCAGCCCCTGGGCACCCAGGGTCTCCTGGATGAAGGCCTGCACCTCGCGTCCGCGCTCACCGATCAGCCCAATCACGACCACCTCGGCTTCGGTAAAGCGGGTGAGCATGCCCATAAGCACGCTCTTGCCCACGCCGGATCCAGCCACCAGCCCGATGCGCTGGCCGCGTCCGAGCGTGAGCAGCCCATTGATGGCCTTCACGCCCACATCCAGCGCCCGATTGATCGGGCCGCGCTCCATAGGATTGACCGGCAGCCCCGCCATCGAAAGATGGCGGTCGCACTCGGGCGCGGGCAGCCCATCGAGGGGATGGCCTCTTCCATCAATGACCCGGCCGAGCAGTTCGTCGCCCAGGCACACCTCGCCGGCACCCGGCATGATGCGTACCGAGGCACCGGGCGAAACGCCGACAGGATCGGTGTAGGGCATGAGAAAGAGCGTCTTGTCCTGAAAGCCAACCACTTCAGCCTCGACGCGGTGGCCTCCACGGCCCATGACTTCGCAGCAGGTGCCCACGGGCGCCATGATGCCCCGGGCCTCCAGACGCAGGCCCACGAGCCGGACCAGCGTGCCGCAGCGCTCGGGCTCGCAGGCGCGTATGGTGGCGATCTTGCGCTCGACCTCGTCAGCAAAGGCAATCATGAGTTCACCGTAAGAGGTGCGCCCTCGCGGCGATGGCTTGACGTGTTCATCAGGGGGCCTCCCCCGCATCCGGTTCGTCGGCCGGCCCGGAGGCGCTTGGGTTAGGGTCGCTCTCCGGTGAACCTGCAATTGGCGATACATCGGCGTCAATCACCGGGGCAAACCGACCCCCTCGCGGCGCTTCGGCCATGCGGGGCTGGGCATCGAGCACCTGCGAGACCTCAGCGCGGCGCGAGGCCATTCGCTCGGGCTTGAAAGCCGACTGCTGCCGCGCGCTTGCGGGCACTTGCAACAACTGGCGGGCCATGGCATCCAAACGGTGCTCAATCAGATCGGTGACCATGGCATCATTGGCACTGGCTCTGACACTGCCGGGCAAAACGGTGGCGTTGGCCTGCAAAACCCAAGGCGGAGCCTTGGCTTGAGCGGCTCCCTCACCCTCAGCTGACAAAGACGACAGCCATTCCTGCAAGGGCCCCAGGTCATCGGGGTGCAGTTCAATCCGAACTGGCGTTCCCCGCGGGGCGTCGAGTTCATCCACGCAGCGCCTGACCAGGCGCTCAATTGCCTGCGGCGAAATCGTCAACTCCCCCATCACCAGTTGCTCGGCCAAATGCAAGGCCAAACGTTTAAGGGGTTCATGCAGCAGGTCCGGCGATTCAATCAGCTCGCGCACGCCCTGCTCCAGTGCAGCCAGTCGAGCGGCCGATTCGGCCTTCCAGGCTTGGGCCTGGGCGCGCAGTTCCTCGGAGGTCTCGCGCATGCCTTGCTGGCGCCCCTCTTCATAAGCCTGCGCCTTCACACGCTCGAGTTCCTGCTGGCTGTGCACCGCCGGCTCAAGGGGCGGCTCCACCACCAGAGGCTGGGGCTCGGCCGGAGCGGACTCGAGCGCCGGGATTGGACTTTCGGCCAAGCTGTCCTCAGGCGCCTCGGTCTCAGGGGGAATCAGGCTGGGCACCACAAACGCGGCCGTTTGGGGCGCCATCCATGCACTGGGCTGGAAGGCCTGAGAGACCGTGAGCGAACTCAAATAGTCCGCCGGCTGCCAGACCCGGGCCGTGCGCTCCTCAAGCTTGCCGCTGACGCGTGCATCAGACAAAGTCTGCGCCTCCGCCTAGCATCAACTCTCCCGCATCGGCAAGTTTTCGGGCCGTGCGCATGATCTTCTTCTGTGCATCTTCCACATCGGTGATGCGCATCGGGCCCTTGGCGTCCATGTCGTCCTTGAACATGCTGCGCGCACGCTCGGACATATTGCCGAAAAACTTGTCCTTGACCTCGTCGCTGGCACCTTTGAGCGCAATCATGAGCTGATCGGTATCGATGTTGCGCATGAGTGTCTGTATGCCACGGTTGTCCATGGTCGACAAATTGTCGAAGGTGTACATATTGTCCTGAATGCGCATGGTCAGGTCCGGGTCGAGCTTGTTCAGGCCCAGAATGACCGAGGCTTCCAGTTCGGTCTTGGTCAGGTTCATGATGCGCGCGGCCGCCTTCACCCCGCCAAAGCTCGAAGACTTGGTTGAGGAGTTGGTAGCAAACTGCTTTTTCATGATCGCCTCGAGCTCGCTCATGGCCGAGGGCTGAACGGTGTCCAGACTGGCCACGCGCTGCATGATCTCAGGCCGCGACTCGTCGGGCAGATAGGTCAGCACATCGGCGGCCACCTGGTGCTCCAGCACCGACAAAATGATGGCAATGACCTGGGGGTGCTCGCCGTAAATCATGTCGGCGATGGACCGCGGGTCCATCCAGGCCAAAATGTCCAGACCCTTGGTGCTCTGACCGGGCATGATGCGATTGAGCACCGAGGCGGCCTTGTCGTCGCCCAGGGCCCTTTTGAGCACCTTTTCCACATAATCGGTGGTGCCCAGTCCCAGCGAGGTCTGCTTCTTGATGGTGGCCACAAACTCATCGAGCACGGCGTTGACCGCCTCTTGCGAAAGGTCGGCCACCGACACCATGGCAGCGCCCAGGGCCTGCACTTCCTTGGGGTTGAGGAATCGGATGATTTCCGATGCCTGCTGCTCGCCGAGCAGCAGCATGATCACCGCCGCACGCTGGGTGCCGCTGAGCTCGGCCATCTCGCGCTCGAGGGCCAGCTGCATCTCTTGCGCTTTGGCGTCTTTGACCTCTTCTGCCATGGCGATCTCCGTTTATTGGCGCAGGCCTTAGCCCACGTTGATCATTTTCTTGAGCACGCTGGCCACCCGCGATGAATCTTCGGCCACGATCATGCGAACCAAAGCCACTTTGTCATCATAAGAGTTGGCGGTATCGAGCATTTCCATGGAGATGGTCGACTTTTTGGGCTTGAGCTTGGCCTTGAGCTGCTCCAGGGTTTCGCCCTCGCCCAACTGGATGGCGTTAATTTCGTCGGGTGTCAGCTCGCCATCAGGCAAGGGCTTGGCCAGGGCCAGGGCGGCTGCTTCCTGGGCTTCCTTGTCGCCGTTGATGGCATGCATCACTGCCGGGCGCACGATCAGCAGCAGGAAGGCCAAAAAGGCCACGGCCAACAAACCGCTTTTGACATTGCTCATGATGCCCTCGTCGCGGTACCAGGCCACGCTCAGATCCGGCATAACTTCGGGCTCGAACTTGGCGGCCACCACCGTGACCACATCGCCACGCTGCTCGTTGTAGCCCACCACGCTGCGCACCAGATTTTGCATGCGCTCCAATTCTTCAGGCTTGTAGGGGTTGGCCTGGGGCTCAGGGGCCTCGCCCTTTTCATTTTTAGGGCCCACAATCGGCGGTCGCTCGTTGATCACCACCGCCACGGTCAGTCGTTCCACCGTGCCCGTGGCGCTGCGCACGTGGCGCACCGAGCGGTCGAGCTCATAGTTACGGGTCTGACGCTGCGAGGATACGTTGCGGTCCGCACCGCCCGGCGTGGTCGCAGCAGAGGTGTTGGTGGACGCCGTTGGCGGCGGAGGCGGCGTGTTTGAGAGCGCACCGGGCACCCCACCTGCCTCGCGGGCGGCGGTACGTTCCTCGGCCAGCACCTCAGAACGGGTCTTGGGGCCTTTGTCGCGGTTGTCAAAGTTCTCGGTGGTGGTCTCGGCCTGGCTGAAATCCAGACTCAGATTGACCTGCGAGCGCACATTGGATTCGCCTGCGATCGGGGTCAGCAGGTCATTGACGCGCTGGCGCAGCAGTTCTTCCATCTTGGACTTGTGTTCGGCCTGCGCCGAGGTCAGACCCAGGGGGCGCAACTCGGCTGACTCGGTGATCAGCTTGCCCTGGTTGTCGACCACGGAAATGTTCTCAGTGGTCAATAGAGGAACGCTGGAGGCCACCAGGTTCACGATGGCCTGCACCTGCTGAGGCGTCATGATGCGACCGGGATGCGGGGTGATCACCACCGAGGCCTTGGGCGGCGTGCGATCGCGCACAAAAGCCGACTGCTTGGGCAGGGCCAAATGCACGCGTGCCGTTTGGATGGCTTGAATAGCCATGATGCTGCGGGCCAATTCCTGCTCCATTGCCGCAACATACCGAACCTGCTCCATGAACTGGCTGGTCGTCATCGCCGATTGCTCGCGCAGAGACTCCAGGCCAGTGGGCGGCGTCTTGGGAATGCCCTTGGAGGCCAAGAAAATCCGCGCCTCGTGGTAACGCTGGGTAGGCACGGTGATCTGGCCGGTACTGGAATCGATCTGCGGCTTGAAATCGGTGGCCTTGAGGGCTTCCATGGCTGCCTGCGTATCGGCCTCGCTCATACCGGCCGTGACAGAACGGTAGGTAGGTGCGTTGATCGCCATATAAATCGATACAAAGGCCATCAGCACCACAGCCAACAACATGAAAGGCATGGCCTTCTTGACCGCGGGCTGCTCGTAAAGTTGCCGAGCGGGGCCAAAGGGACCATCGATCGCAAAAAGTCGGGCCAGCGGACTGGGTGGTATAGCCGGCGCAGCGTCGACCGGAGCCGGACCGGTGGTGGTCAGGGCGCCGCCGGTGGACGCCGGCGCTGCCATGCCAGGCACGGCAGCTGTAGCGGTAGCGGATGTGGCCATGGTGGTTTACCTGGTTTCGGGGCTGGGCGCGGTATCAGACCGGCATGTTCATGATTTCTTCGTAGGCCTTGAGCACCTTGTTGCGCACCTGCAAAGTGGCCTCAAAACTCAAGGACGACTTTTGCATGGCCAGCACCACATCAGTCAGCGGGACATCCTCGCCGCGCTCGTAAGCCTCAGACATCTGACGAGCCTTCATTTGTGCATCGTTAACCTGGGTGAGCAGCGACTTGACAGACTGGCCAAAGTCCGGCTTTTCGGCGGCGGGCGGCTCCAGCGCCGCTGCACCACCGGCGGCTTGCGCCTGATGGGCACGCAAGGTGGCCAGCATGGCCTGAATATTGGCATTGGAGTTGACTTTTTCGATCATGGCTTTTCTCCTGACTCAGGCGTTGAATGCCAGACCGCTCTCGCGCAGCTTGGCAATCTTGTAACGCAGGGTGCGCGGGCTGATGCCGAGCTTTCGCGCGGCATCCATGCGGCTCAAGGTGGTCTGTATCGCCGCCATGATGAGCTGGTGTTCATTCATCTGTACCGCCTGCTGCAGGCTGGTGGGCTCCTGCGCGCCAGCGTCGGCTTGCAGGCCGGCATCGCCGACCGGGGGCATCGCCTGGGACAAATCGGCCGAAAAGGTCTGGGCCTCAAAATTGGTGGCTTGGCTGGGTGCCATCGGCACGGTGGTGGCCGGGCTTCCTGATCCCGGGTCGGTAGGCTCGACCGGCCTGGGCCGAGGCGAAGGTACGGCCTCCAGTGGAGCCGGCTCGTCAAACATCAGGTGCGCCGGCGTGATCTCATCACCCGTGCACAGCACCACTGCGCGCAGCACCACGTTTTCGAGTTCGCGCACATTCCCGGGCCAGGTATGGGCCTGCAGACAGGCCTGCGCCTCGGGGCTGACCATGGGAACCCGCCCGTCGTGGGCGTGGCGGGCCAGGAGCCGAGCCACCAAAGGCAAAATGTCCCCCGGCCTCTCGCGCAGAGCCGGAACCCGCAACTTGAAGGTCGACAGGCGGAAATACAAATCCTCGCGGAACTCGCGCTGGGCCATGGCCTGACGCAAGTCTTTGTTGGTGGCGGCCAGCACCCGCACATCGAGATCGATCGCGCGCTCACCGCCAAGCCTGACCAGCTGCCGCTCCTGAAGCACCCGCAGCAACTTGGTCTGCAAGTGCATCGGCATTTCGGCAATTTCGTCTAAGAAAATAGTACCGCCCTGGGCTTGTTCAAACAGACCGCGATGGTCTTTGACTGCACCAGTAAACGCGCCCTTCTCGTGGCCAAACAGCATGTCCTCGATCAGATGGTCAGGCAGGGCCGCGCAATTGAGCGCCACAAAGGGTCCGCGCGCGCGCTCTGACGACTCGTGCACCACCCGCGCCAACACTTCCTTGCCGGCGCCAGTAGGCCCCTCAATAAGCACGCTCACCGGCGCCTTGGCCACGCGCTGGGCCAGGGCCAGCAAATGCCGGCTCACCGGATCCACATACACCACCGTACGCGGGGCAGGCGCCTTGGCCAGCACCTGCGTTGAGGCGGGAGCGGTTTTAACGCGGGGGCTGGCCGCCTGCCAGGCCGACACACCAAATTCATCAGCAGCCATCACATGGGCTGCGCCATCGCGCATGGCTGCTACCGCCAGCTCAAGATCGCGCCGCTCCACACGGCAAATGACGGGGATGGTAGAGCCTTGCTCCGACAGCAGCGCCCTCACCTCCGTTAAAAGCGAGGTCCCGCCTTCCAGGCGAATGGCCAGCAGATCCGCGTGCGGCCAGAGCCGTTGGAGCTCGTCGAGGGTGGCCACGGACTGAACGACCAAGCCTGCAGCGGCCAACTGAGCCTGCTCCGGACCGCTCAGGGTTCTGAAAGGGTCTAGCCACAGCAGTTGTTGGGTGATCGGTGAATTGCTCATTCAGGTGACCTCAAAGTCGACAGGTGGACCTGATGTGCAAGCTTTGTGCCATATGCGGCAATAGCCTTCCGCCTCTGTGTCACTGCGGCAATCCGACGACTTCCCGACAGGCTTGCCGGCGGCAACACTTGTCTTGCGCAGCTGGCTGTAAAGCGCCCATCGCCGCGAGCTTGTGGCGACTGCTGCCGCCCCGCCTATACCCGGGATGACGAAGAGGCCGACCTGGGTGCGATAGCCCCTTTGGCTGCAAAGCCACGACAGAAGACGCCATCAGCGCGCAGCACTTCGAGGGCGGGCAAGCCCCTGGACTTGAATCCCATCAGGCGACAGGCATAGGGAAGCGATGCATCCCAGCTCACGGCAAAGTGCTTGCAGCTATAGCAGTTGGGGCCGCGGGCGGCCATCGCTGAATTTTGGGGTGCAGACATGGGCGTCATCCAAGAAAAAAGCAGCCAGGCAAGAGCGCAGGCTGCTTGGTCTTTCACGGGATGCCGCTTACTGCAGCAGCTTCATCACCGTCTGCTGCGAGGTGTTGGCTTGCGCAAGAATCGCAGTGGCCGCCTGCTGAATAATCTGGGTACGGGCCAACTCACTGGAGGCCTTGGCGTACTCGACATCCAGGATACGGCTGCGCGAGGCCGAGGTGTTGGTCGACACGTTGGCCAAATTGTCGGCCGCGTGGGTCAAGCGGTTGATCTTGGCACCCATGTCGCTGCGGAAGGTGTCGACGGCGGCGATGGCGTCGTCCATTGCTTCGATAGCCGTTGTGTCAGTGATCGTCAAGGACGAAGCCAGCGCTGCCGATAGCCCGGTCAGAGCGGCCAAGTCTTTGAAAGTGACGGTAATGGTCTGGCTGGCGTTGGCGCCAACTTGATAGACAGCGGCAGTTGTATCTCCGTTCAGAAGAGACTGTCCGTTCCATTCGGTCATTGACGCAATCCTGCTGATTTCGTCTTGAAGTTCGACGAATTCCTGCTGGAGCGCCTGTTTATCCGTGGACACATAAGTTGCATTGGCCGCCTGAACTGCCAGCTCCCGCATGCGCTGCAGCATAGCCGTGATCTCATTGGTGGCGCCCTCGGCCGTCTGGATCATCGAGATCGCATCGTTGGCATTACGCACCGCCTGGTCGAGGCCGCGGATCTGTGCCGTCTGCTTGTTGCTGATAGCCAGTCCAGCCGCATCATCCTTGGCCGCATTGATGCGCTTACCCGTAGAGAGTTGTTCCATGGCCGCTGTGAGGGCGCGATTGTTGCGCACCAGAGCACCCTGGGCAACCAGCGAATTCATGTTGGTATTGATGACTGTCATGATGACTCCAGATCAATTGCTCGCGGCAGTAACTTGCCATTCGTCCTGGCCTTACTCGGCCTTGGACTCCACTTCGACTTCCACGGGAGCCGCCTCCACCAAAGCAGCCAGCTGTTCATGCATCTCCCTGAGGGCCTCATGGGCCGGGAAGATCCGAATCGCCTTCTGAACATGGCGGAAGGCGTTGTAATAAGCGCCACGGCAGCGCATGATGCGTACCAGGTGATACCAGGTTTCAGCGGTAGCCGCCATGCCCTGCACCTCCATGAGACTCTCCACGCATTCCTGGGCCAAGGCCCAGTCCTGGTTGACTTCAGCCACCAAAGTACCCATAGCCAAAACATCCTCGCTGTCCGGATACAGGCTGATGCCAGCGGCAACCAGTGCATCGGCAAGATCCATCCGCCCCTGCCCCACCCAATAGGCAATGGCCTGCCGGATTTCGGATGCAGTAAAACGCGACGCCTCTTCGGCGGTGAAATAGTTCTCGTACACGGCTTGGGCAACCAGTGCTGGCGCGGCTTGTGTCATCGATTTACTCCTTCAAATCTTTCTACAGTTGCCGGCAATCGCTTGCCGCCGGGTTAAAGATGCCAGTCA
>CAZCSD010000049.1:0-18625 GCA_964501235.1 uncultured Polaromonas sp.
ACGCTCGCGGCGAAGGCATGAAGCACTACGTCAACATGGTGCAGGAGCCCGAGTTCGCTGCCCGTGACAAGGGTTACACCTTTGTGTCGCACCAGCAGGAAGTCGGCGCCGGCTACTTCGACGACGTGACCACCGTGATCCAGGGCGGCTCGTCTTCCGTGAAGGCCCTGACCGGCTCGACCGAGGAAGAGCAGTTCCACTGATGGGTGCTCCGGTGCTACCCGCGCCGGACGTGTAGCCAAGCAGCCCGGGCAATCCCCGGGCTTTTTCGTGCTCGGGGGCGGACGGTGAGCGCAGCGGTTTGTGAGAAAATTTGGTTTGGTCAATCTACAAGGGCGAGAAAGGCACATTGGTTATGACACCGCGAACTCCCCGGGAGAATTTGGCGGGCCTTTGATGGCCGGCAGGTCGCGCCTGTCTTTTGCAGCCTTATGAAAGCGCGGTCCCAGCCGCGCTTTTGTCTTTCATCTGCTCATTTCAAACATGGTCCAAATCACTCTCCCCGACGGCTCCCAGCGTCAATTTCCCCAGCCGGTGACGGTGGCCGAGGTGGCCGCCTCCATTGGAGCGGGTCTTGCCAAGGCCGCCCTGGGCGGCAAGGTCGATGGCCAGCTGGTGGACACGAGCTTTACCATCGCCCAGGATGCCAGGCTCGCCATAGTTACGGCCAAAGACGCTGAGGGGCTTGAGCTGATTCGCCACTCGACGGCGCACTTGCTGGCCTATGCGGTCAAGGAGCTGTTTGCAGACGCGCAGGTGACCATCGGCCCGGTGATTGAAAACGGCTTTTATTACGATTTTTCCTACAAGCGTCCCTTCACGCCCGAAGACCTGCAGGCTATCGAAAAACGCATGGCCGAACTGGCCGCCAAGGACGAGCCGGTGTTGCGCCGGGTGCTGCCGCGCGATGAGGCGGTGGCTCACTTCAAGGCCATCGGCGAGCACTACAAGGCCGAGATCATTGGCTCCATCCCGGCCGGTGAGGAAGTTTCGCTCTATCGCGAGGGCCGCTTCGAAGACCTGTGCCGTGGTCCTCACGTACCGAGTACCGGCAAGCTCAAGCACTTCAAGCTGATGAAGGTGGCCGGCGCGTACTGGCGGGGTGACCACCGTAACGAGATGCTGCAGCGCATCTACGGCACCGCTTGGGCCAGCAAGGAAGAACTACAGCAGTACCTGACCCTGCTGGAAGAAGCTGAGAAGCGTGATCACCGCAAGCTCGGGCGCGAGCTCGACCTCTTCCATGTCGATGACCACGCCCCCGGTCTGGTGTTTTGGCATCCCAAGGGCTGGACGGTCTGGCAGGGCGTGGAGCAGTACATGCGGCAGGTCTACCGTGACAACGGCTACCTGGAGGTCAAGGGTCCTCAGGTGATTGACAAGGCCTTGTGGGAGAAGACCGGCCACTGGGACAAGTACCGCGAAAACATGTTCACCACCGAGAGCGAGAAGCGCGAGTACGCCCTCAAACCCATGAACTGCCCGGGACACATCCTGATCTTCAAGCAGGGCATCAAGAGTTACCGCGACCTGCCCCTGCGCTACGGGGAATTCGGCCAGTGCCACCGCAATGAGCCCTCGGGCGGCCTGCACGGCATCATGCGGGTGCGTGGATTCACCCAGGATGATGGTCATATTTTTTGTACCGAAGACCAGATCCTGCCCGAATGCGTGGCCTACACCACCTTGCTACAGAAGGTGTATGCCGACTTCGGCTTCAAGGACATCATCTACAAGGTGGCCACCCGGCCGGCTCAGCGCATTGGCTCCGATGAGATCTGGGACAAGGCTGAGCAGGCGCTGATGCAGAGCTTGAAGGCTTCCGGCTGCGAGTTCCAAATCGTCCCGGGCGATGGCGCCTTCTATGGCCCCAAGGTCGAGTACACCCTCAAAGACGCGCTGGGTCGGCAGTGGCAATGCGGCACGATACAGGTCGACTTTTCCATGCCCGAGCGCCTGGATGCCGAATATGTGGGCGAGGATGGCCACCGACACCGCCCGGTCATGCTGCACCGGGCCATTGTGGGCAGCCTCGAGCGTTTTATTGGAATCTTGATCGAGCAGCACGCGGGGGCCTTGCCCGTCTGGCTGGCGCCGGTACAGGTTTCGGTGCTCGATATCACTGATGCGCAGGCCGATTACTGTCGGGAAATTGCCAAAACGCTGCGAAATCAAGGGCTTAGGGTGGACCTGGACCTGAGGAACGAAAAAATCACGTATAAAATACGCGAGCACTCGCTCCAGAAGGTTCCCTACATTCTTGTCGTTGGCGATAAGGAAAAGGCCGCCGGATCGGTGGCGGTGCGTGCCCGAGGCAATAAGGACCTGGGCGTCATGTCTGTGCAAGCGTTTTCCCAGCGGATCGCTTCAGACATCGCCGATAAATCCTGATTTCGTATCGACCGCCCAGTTCGGGAGCGGAAGAGTCTCTGTCTGCGGGTGCAAGCGGCCACGGCTGGCGTGGCATTGTTTGAAGGATTGCAACCATCGCTACTGAATTTCGTGACCGTCGCCAACGCGAGGAGCGCAAGCACCGCTTGAACCGTGAAATCATGGCCCCCGAGGTTCGCCTGGTGGGTCCCGACAATGAGCCGATCGGCATCGTCCCCCTGATGGAGGCCCTGCGCATGGCAGGCGAAGCGGATGTGGATCTGGTGGAGATCTCTCCGACGGCGGTTCCGCCGGTCTGCCGGCTGATCGATTACGGTAAGTTCAAGTACGCCGAGCAAAAGCGTGCTGCCGAGGCCAAGGCCAAACAAAAGGTGATCGAGGTCAAGGAAATCAAATTCCGGCCTGGCACGGACGACGGTGACTACAACATCAAGTTGCGCAACATTCGGCGCTTTCTTGATGATGGAGACAAATGCAAGATCACGCTGCGTTTTCGTGGCCGCGAGATCACGCACCAGGAGTTGGGCCTGGCCCTGCTGGCGCGTATTCGTGATGAATTGGCCGACAGCATCATCGTCGAGCAGTTTCCCAAGCTCGAGGGCCGGCAGATGATCATGATGATCGCCCCGGGCAAGAAAAAGGCTGGGGCGGGCAAGGTGGCCGTGCCGGCGGAGCCGGCCGCCACGGTCAGGGCCTGAGGGCCAGGTATTTGAATCAGCCCGGTGGGTCGGTCGCCCGCGGGGCAGATAGGGGGGCTCTGAAAAGGGCTCACCCGGGGAGCGGGAAGGCCCGCACCCAGCAGGTGTTGCCTTCGGGCGTACAACCTGAACACAAGTGGCTCGGGGCCAACAAGTCTGCGGAAGGTTTCGCAGCGCCTCGCGAGCACAAACAAGAAGGAGCATGCAATGCCCAAAATGAAGACCAAGAGCAGCGCGAAAAAGCGTTTTCGCGTTCGTCCGGGTGGCAGCGTCAAACGCGGCCAGGCTTTCAAGCGTCACATCCTGACGAAGAAATCCACCAAAAACAAACGCCAATTGCGCGGCGCTGTCGGCGTCCATGAGACCAACATGGGTCACATGGCTCAGATGTTGCCCGGCATGGGCATCTGATTGAAGACGAACAAGGAGTACTCATATGCCTCGCGTCAAACGTGGTGTTACCGCCCGCGCTCGTCACAAGAAAGTTCTCGCCCTGGCCAAGGGTTTCCGCGGTCGCCGCGGCAATGTCTTCCGCGTCGCCAAGCAGGCGGTGATGAAGGCGGGCCAGTATGCTTATCGTGATCGCCGCAATAAGAAACGCGTCTTCCGTCAGCTCTGGATTGCCCGTATCAATGCGGCGAGCCGGTCTTTCGGCTTGACCTACAGTCAGTTCGCCAACGGCCTGAAGAAAGCCGGTATCGAGATCGACCGCAAGGTGCTCAGCGATCTGGCTATCCATGACAGCGCCGCCTTCGGTGCCATCGTGGCCCAGGTCAAATCCCGCCTGGCAGCCTGATCGGACAGCCGTGGCGTCCGGCTCGACGGGCCGGCGTCGTTTGAAATCGGGCTGGGGCTTTGCAAGCTCTGGCCCTTTTTCATGTCTGCGAGCCATTGGTTGATGCGCCTGTACTTTGCCCTCACATATGACTTTTCCGACTCTCGATGATCTGATCCTCCAGGCCCGCAGTAGCTTCGAGGCTGCAGTCAGCCCTGCCGAGCTGGAAAACGCCAAGGCTGTTTTTCTCGGTAAGTCCGGTCGATTGACCGAGCTGATGAAGGGCTTGGCCGCTCTGGGTGCTGACGAGAAAAAGTCGCGCGGTGCGGTCATCAACCAAGCCAAGCAGGCCATCGAGCAAGCGCTGGCACACCGACGTCAGGCTCTGGCCCAGGCCGAGCTTGACGCTCAGCTCAAAGCTGAAGCACTCGATATCACTTTGCCCGGCCGCCGGCGTGTCGGCGGTGGTTTGCATCCGGTCTCTCTGACCCTTGAGCGCATCGAGGCCATCTTCGGATCCATGGGGTTTGATGTCGCCCAGGGCCCAGAGATTGAGACCGACTGGTTTAACTTCACCGCCCTCAACACCCCCGAGGATCATCCGGCGCGCTCGATGCACGACACTTTTTATGTCGAAGGCGGTACACCGCAAGCGCCGCTGCTCTTGCGAACCCACACCAGCCCGATGCAGATCCGTTATGCGGTCCAGCATGTCAAAGCCCACCGACATCTTATTGATGCGGGGCAGCCGATGCCGGAGATTCGCGTCATCGCCCCTGGCCGCACCTACCGAGTGGACAGCGATGCCACCCATTCACCGATGTTCCACCAGTGCGAGGGGCTGTGGATAGGTCAGCGTGTGAGCTTCAAGGACCTCAAGTTCGTCTTCACCGATTTCTGCCGCACCTTTTTTGAAATGGACGATCTGGTGCTGCGTTTTCGGCCCAGTTTCTTTCCCTTCACCGAGCCCAGTGCAGAGATTGACATCCAGTTTCAGTCGGGCCCGCTGGCTGGCCGCTGGCTGGAGGTGGCCGGTTCTGGCCAGGTGCACCCCAATGTGGTGCGCAATATGGGGCTGGACCCTGAGCACTACATGGGCTTTGCCTTCGGCATGGGCCCCGACCGCCTGACCATGTTGCGCTATGGCGTCAACGATCTGCGCCTGTTCTTCGACGGAGACATCCGTTTTCTGTCTCAGTTCCGATGAGCCGGACAGACGCGCCCCTGACCGCCCCAAGCTGAAGCGAGATTCAAAGCCATGCAGTTTCCAGAGTCCTGGTTGCGCGAGTTTTGCAACCCTGCGCTGACCTCCCAGCAACTGGCCGACACGCTCACCATGGGCGGCTTGGAAGTCGAGGAGATGTCGCCGGTGGCCCCGCCCTTTTCCAAAGTGGTGGTGGCCCATATCCGCGAAGTGAGTCCGCATCCCAATGCAGACAAGTTACGCATCTGCCTGGTCGATGCGGGGCAATCACAGCTTTTGTCGATCGTCTGCGGTGCGCCCAATGCGCGGGCGGGGATCACGGTGCCCTGTGCTTTGGTAGGGGCCGAGCTGCCCCCGGGCGAAGACGGCCAGCCTTTTGTCATCAAGGTCGGTAAGCTGCGCGGCGTCGAAAGCCACGGCATGCTGTGCTCGGCGCGCGAGCTGCAACTGTCCGATGACCACGGCGGCCTGCTGGAGTTGGCACCTGACGCGCCCATCGGTCAGGATATCCGCGAGCATCTGCAGCTCGACGACACCCTCTTGACGCTCAAGCTCACGCCCAACCTGGCGCATTGCCTGAGCGTCTATGGCGTGGCGCGCGAGCTCTCGGCCCTGACCGGCGCGCCCTTGAAGTCCCCGCGCTTTGTGCCTGCCCAGGTGGGCAGCGATGCGCGCCTGCCCGTGAAGGTGAGCGCGTCCGACCTGTGCGGCCGTTTCTCGGGCCGCGTGATCCGCGGCGTGAACACCCGCGCCCAGACCCCCGCCTGGATGGTGGACCGCCTGATGCGCTGCGGCCAGCGCCCGGTGAGCCCGCTGGTGGACATCTCCAACTATGTGATGTTCGAGCTGGGCCGACCCTCGCACATCTTCGACCTCGACAAGATCCACGGCGGGCTGGACGTGCGCTGGGGCCAGGAGGGCGAAACGCTCAAGCTGCTCAACGGCAACACCATCACGGTCGACGCCAAAGTGGGCGTGATTGCCGACGCGGTGCAGGTCGAGTCGCTGGCCGGCATCATGGGCGGTGACGCCACGGCCGTGAGCGACGACACGAAAAACATCTACGTCGAGGCCGCCTTCTGGTGGCCCAAGGCCGTGGCTGGCCGTTCGCGCCGCTACAACTTCTCCACCGACGCCGGTCACCGCTTCGAGCGCGGTGTGGACCCGGCCACCACGGTGGATCACATCGAGCGCATCACCGAACTGGTGCTGCAGATCTGCGGCACGCCCGAGACGGCGTGCGGCCCCATCGACGACGCGCAGGTCCACCTGCCCCAGCCGCAGCCCGTGACTCTACGCGTGGCGCGCGCGGCCCAGGTGATCGGCATGCCGCTCACGCAAGCGCAATGCGCCGATGCACTCACCCGCCTGGGCCTTCCCCTGGTCCAGGGCGAGGGCACCCTCACCGTCACGCCGCCGAGCTACCGCTTCGACCTGCAGATCGAGGAAGACCTGATCGAGGAAGTGGCGCGCCTGGTTGGTTTTGACGCGCTTCCGCACACGCCACCGCAAGCGCCCATCACTGCGCGCCTGCGACCCGAATCGCAGCGCAGCGCGCATGCTCTGCGCCGCAGCCTGGCAGGGCTGGGCTACCAGGAGACCATCAATTTCAGCTTTGTGCAAGAGCGTTGGGAGCACGAACTGGCGGGCAATGTCTCGCCGATACGATTGCTCAACCCCATTGCCAGCCCGATGAGCGTGATGCGATCGAGTCTGATGGGCTCTCTGTTGCAGGTGCTCAAATTCAATCAGGATCGCAAGGCCGAGCGACTGCGTGTGTTTGAGGTGGGCCGTGTTTTCATGCGCGACGAAGGGGTGCCCGACAGCGACACCACGGTGGGCGGTATTCATCAGCCTTTGCGTGTGGCGGGCTTGGCCAGTGGCCTGCTGGAGCCGGCGGCCTGGTCGCAGGAATCCCGTGCGGTGGATTTTTTTGATGTCAAGGGGGATATCGAGGCCCTGCTGGCACCCGCGCAAGCACTCTTTGAGCCCTGTACGCACCCGGCCTTGCATCCGGGGCGCAGCGCTAAGATTCTCGTGGACGGACGCTTTATCGGGGTGCTCGGTCAACTCCATCCCCGCTGGCGCCAAAGCTACGACCTGACGACCGTGCCGGTCCTGTTTGAACTCGATCTTGATGCGGTCTTGCAGCGTCCGGTACCGTCTTTTGTGCCGGTCAGCCGTTTCCAGCCGGTCGAGCGAGATATTGCAGTGATCGTGCCCGAAGCGGTCACTCACGATCAATTGATGCAGCACATCCATGCGACCTCGACCCAGGGTTTGCTGCGGTCGGCGACGCTGTTTGATGTCTATCGTCCCAAACAATCGGGTGGCAGTGTCGCGATGGGCGAAAAGAGTCTGGCCGTTCGCTTGGTGCTCTGCGATGAGCAAGCTACACTGACCGAAGAGCAGATCGAGCAGGCGGTGCGCGCTGTGATCGATCAGCTGCATCGGGTCCTCGGTGCCAGGTTGCGGGCCTAAGTCCGCATCGATCGGAAAATCAACCGCCTATTTTGTTCGCTTCGGCCATGGAACTGTCTGTTCAAACCCTTGAAACTCCGGCGCTCACCAAAGCACATTTGGCCGATATGCTGTTCGACCAGATTGGCCTGAACAAGCGCGAATCCAAGGACATGGTTGACGCGTTTTTCGATCTTGTTTCAGACAGTCTGGTCGAGGGGCAGGACGTCAAGATCTCGAGCTTTGGCAATTTCCAGATTCGCACCAAGGCGCAGCGGCCTGGCCGCAATCCGCGCACGGGCGAGGAAGTGCCTATTAAAGCCAGGCGCGTGGTGACTTTTCATGCCAGCCTCAAGCTCAAGGAACAAATCCAGCGTTCCTGAGCACAGCCGCCTGAGTTTTCCTTCAGGGTAAAAAAATTTTCGCGCGGTCATTGCGCCGGTGGATAACTTGAAGTAGATTTCACTCCCCGCGCTTGCTGCCATGCATACCGACACCGCTCTGCCCCCCATTCCGGCCAAACGCTATTTCACGATCGGTGAGGTGGGCGAGTTGTGCGGCGTCAAGCCGCACGTCTTGCGTTACTGGGAGCAAGAGTTCGCGCAACTCAAGCCAGTCAAGCGGCGCGGTAATCGGCGCTATTACCAGCACCACGAGGTGCTGATGATCCGGCGTATCCGTGATCTTCTGTATGAGCAGGGTTTCACCATCAGCGGGGCGCGGAATAAACTGGCTGAGTTTGTCCAGACTGAGAGGGAGCGTCGTCGTGGCGGGCAGGTCGTACTTCAGGGTCTGGAGGTGGGCCGCGATCTTTCCGTCACCGACCCGATACGCGACGATGGTTTTCAGGCGGTGGCCAACAGCCTGTCGGCCATGTCCTCCGACGGCATTGAGTGGATGCGCCATGAGCTCTCCGAGATTCGCAAGCTGCTCTCCGCCGAAGCCCAGCTGAGCCCTGAGTTGGCGCACTGAGCTTCAGCGCAGGCCCCTATAATTGAGTCCTTCGGTGTGTGGCGCAGCCTGGTAGCGCACTTGCATGGGGTGCAAGGGGTCGAAGGTTCGAATCCTTTCACACCGACCATTGATGTGAAGCCCGGAGCCTGGTCTCCGGGCTTTTTTCTTGGGGCCTGGGCCCGGATAACTCCTGTGCGCTTTTCGAGTGAATCTGAGCCATAATTTGCCGAAAAGGGTCAGTTTTGGATTTACTTTCGTGAATCCTCCGTAGGCGCTCCCGATCTGTTTTTTCTCTGCATTCCGGGTCAGATCTTCGTCCGGTTTGCCATCAGGCTCACCCCTTGCGCATGATCGCTCGATTTCGTTTTGGTTGCCATTGGCTCGGGTGTGTGCTGGCGATGATGGCCCCAGCGGCCCAGGCCTCGGGGATGCTGGGTCTGCTGAGCCTGGCCTTCGAGGGCAATCCGCTGCTGCAAAGCCAGACCCGACTGGTTGCGGCGGCCCAGGCGGATGTCAAGGGCGCGCAATGGCAGTTCTATCCCACACCCTCGGTCTCGGTCGAACAGGTTAATGCCTCCAACGGAGACCCCAACTACACCAACCGCGATGGACGCGTGCTGACCTTCCGGCTGCAGCAACCGATTTGGACGGCGGGGCGCTTGACAGCAGGCGTGAGCCGGGCCGAGGCCTCAGTGGCCGTGGCGCAAGCGCAATGGGAGGAGAGTCGGCAGCAGCTTGCTTTGCGCACCATCGCAGCCTGGGGCGAGTGGAGAGCGGGCGAGCAGAAGCTGCTGGCCTTGCATGAGAGCGTGCAGACACACCAGAGGCTTGCAGCCTTGATCCAGCGGCGGGTTGAGACGGGCCTGTCGGCCCAGGCCGATGCGGTGCTGGCCCAGGGTCGGCTGGAACAGGTGCAGACTGAGGTTGCGGTGGCTCAGGCCCAGCAGGCCAATGCTCTGGCTCGGCTGGAGCAGTTGACCGGCCGTCGGATGGCAGACCCGCAACTGCAAAACTTGGCGGTTGTGCCGGTGGAGCCCGTTCTTGAGCTTACGCGGTCACTCGAGCGCGCCTGGGAAAACAGCCCCCTGTCACAGAAGCTTCAGGCGCAGATTCGACAGCAGGAGATGGAGGTTGGCATACGCAAGGCCCAGCTCATGCCAGAGGTTTATGCGCGGGCTGAACACCAGCAGGGCAGCTTCAGCGCCACCGGACCGAGTTCATCCAATCGCTTCTTTATCGGCCTGTCGGCCACACCCGGTGCGGGCTTGTCGGCTCAGTCAGCCATCGAGGGGGCTGTGTCCAGGGTGGAGGCCTTGCGGGCCGAATTTGAATCGAGCCGTCGTAACCTGATCGAGCAAGTGACCCTTGAGCATGTTTCGGCGATGACCCAGGCCCAGCGGCTTCGGGGTCTTGAGACCAGCTTGAGCCTGACCCGCGATATGGTGGCCTCCTGGGACCGTCAGTTTCTGGCGGGTCGCAAAACCTGGGTCGAGGTGATGAATGCAGCCCGGGAGCTGTCGCAGGCGCAAACCGCCCTGGCCGAAGTCAGCGTTGCCTATGTGGTCGCAACGTGGCGTTTGGTGGTGCTGGTCGAAGGCGTGCCCGCTGTCATGTCCGGTCTGGGGCCGCCGGCGACCATTAATCTGCGTTGAGGGACTTTGAGCCGTGAATCCTTTGTTTCCGCTGCTGATGCGATTGGCCCAAATCCAGTCCGAGCCGGTCGATCGCCTGGCGCTGCAAGCCGTCCTCGAAAAGCCGGGTCAGGCCGACCCTGAACGCCCCGATGCTTCCCCCCGGCAGGTTATTGCCGACCTGGTGGAGACCTTGCAGCTGCCCAAACCCCGTTGGATCCAGGGCGGCTCGGTCGATCCTTCTGACTGCCCCTGCCTGATCCACAAGCCCGATCGTGGTTGGGCCTTGTTGCGCGGTCGCACGGCCCAAAATGAATGGCTCACCGACACCTACGATCCGCAGGCCAATCGTTGGGTCGAGACCCCCCTGCACGCGCTGGTGGATTGGCAAGCGGTCAAGCTCAAATTGGCGCGCCCTTTCGATCCGTCGAGCAGTGAAATCTACCGCCTGATCCGCCAGGAGATTTTTTCCCACAAGCGCATTTGGTTCGAGGGTGTGCTCGGCGGCTTGCTGATTAACACCATCGCGCTAGCGACCTCCTTCTACAGCATGCAGGTCTACGACCGGGTGGTTCCCACCGGTGCCAGCCAAACCCTGTGGGTGCTTACGCTCGGCGTGATGCTGGCCATCTTCTTCGAGACCCTGGCCAAGCTGGCCCGATCGCGCGTGTTTGAGCAGCTGGTCGATCATGTGGATCAAAAGCTCGCCCGCGAGGTGTACACCCGTTTCCTGGCTATACGCATGGACCAGCTGCCTCGAAGCGTGGGCTCCTTGGCGGCTCAACTCAAGGGCTACGAGACGGTGCGTGGCTTTTTAACCTCGCTGACCTCTCATCTGTTGATCGATGTGCCTTTTGCACTCCTGTTTTTGCTGGTCATCGTCTGGATCGGCGGATGGCTCGGTCTCATTCCCCTGGCGTTTTTTGTGTTGTCCTTGTCCATCGGTCTGTTTTTCCGGAGCCGCGTTGACGGCCTGAGCAAGAAGGCCTTTGCCGCCAGCAATTTCAAGACCGGCCTGCTGGTGGAGACCGTGGAAGGGGCCGAAACCATCAAATCGGGCCAGAGCGGCTGGCGCATGCTCTCGCGATGGATTTCCACTGCCGATGAAGCGCGCGATGTGGAGCAGCAGACCCGTCGCTTGAGCGAGTATTCGCAGTTTCTGGCCGGAGCCTTGCAACAGATCTCTTATGTGTTGCTGGTGGCGGTGGGTTCGCTCATGATTTCCCGCGGCGAGATCACCATGGGGGCGTTGATCGCCTGTTCCATTTTGTCGGGGCGTGTTCTTGGGCCGGTGGCCGCCTTGCCGGATCGACTGATTCAGTGGGCGCACACCCGAACTGCCCTGCAAGGCCTGGACCGGCTGTGGTCTTTGCAGGACGACCATCACGGCCAGGAACAGGCCATTGCGCCTCAGACTTTGCGCGGTCAGTACGCCCTGGAAAAAGTGGTGGCCTCCTACGGTCAAGGGCAGGCGCTCGCGGTGGCCGACTTGCAAATCCGCCCGGGAGAACGCATTGGCGTTTTAGGCCCGATCGGCTCGGGCAAAACGACCCTGTTGCGATTGCTCAGCGGCATGTACAAGCCGCAGTCTGGCACGGTCAAGATCGACGGACTGGATCTGGCTCATGTCTCCAAGCCGGCGCTGGCCGAGCGCGTCGGCTACTTGCAGCAGGAGGGGCGCTTGTTTGCCGGTAGTCTGCGCGAGAACCTCATCCTTGGCCTGATCGACCCTGGCGACGATGTCATCCTGGAGGCCGCCCGCACCACGGGTCTGATGCAGTCGGTCATCAGCACGCATCCGCAGGGGCTGCAGCAAATGATCCACGAGGGCGGTACCGGCCTGTCGTCGGGGCAGAGGCAGCTGGTTAACCTGACGCGGGTCTTTCTGCGGCGGCCGCGGATTTGGTTGCTCGACGAGCCTACGGCCTCCATGGACAGCGCCCTCGAGCAGAACCTGATTGGGGCGCTTGCTCGCACCCTTCTGCCCGATGATGTCATGGTGGTGGTGACCCACAAACCGGAGTTGTTGCGCTTGGTCAGTCGTATCGTGGTCATCGCCAATCATCAAATCGTGATGGATGGCCCGCGCGATGCCGTACTGCAAAAGCTTAGCGCCCCGCGTCAACCGACCGCAGGACCAGCGTCCCCGCCCGCGGCCCAAGGAGCAGGTGCATGAGCGATCGAAAATTCCGATTCCGTTTGTCCATCATTGGGGTCATGGCCCTGATGTTTCTGAGCTTTCTGGCCTGGGCTGCCTGGCTCCAGATCGACCAGACGGTCCGGGCCCAAGGCACCGTCATCGCCAGTGCACGGACCCAGATCATTCAGGCTGCCGACGGGGGTGTGCTCGCTCAGATCCTGGTGCAAGAGGGCCAGGAGGTCAAGCCCGGACAGCGCCTGGCCATGCTGGAAAAAGACCGTAGCAGTGCCGCCTTTCAGGAGAGCCGGTCCAAGGCGGCCGCCTTGCAGGCTGCACTGATACGTGCCCGCGCCGAGTCGATGGGGAGCAAGCCGGTCTTTCCACCGTCGCTGCGCGCTTACCCCGAGTTTGTCGGGGCTCAGGAGCGTCTGTACGCCCAGAAGCGGGCCAGCCTCCAGGATGCCACCTCGGCCCTGGAGGACGCCCTGAAGCTGGCGCAGGAAGAACTGCAAATGACACGCTCGCTGCTTACTGCGGGCGACGTCAGCCGCATCGAGGTCATGCGCGCCTTGCGACAGGTCAGCGAGATCGAGGCGCGGCTGAGCGAGGCCAAGAATAAATACATCCAGGAGGCTCGTGTCGAAGTCACACGCCTGGAAGACGAGCTTAGTTCTCAGTTGCACAAGCTGGAGGAAAGGCGCAGCGTTTTAGAGCACACCGAGTTGGTGGCGCCGGTGGCCGGCATCGTCAAGTTCCTGCGTGTCAATACCGTAGGGGGCGTGCTGCGCGCAGGAGACGAGTTGATGCAACTCTCGCCCACGGACGGGGATATGGTCATTGAGGCCAAGATCAATCCTGTAGACATCGGCCAGCTCGAACTCGGGCTGCCGGTGCAGGTTAAGCTCGACGCTTTTGATTTTTCCGTCTACGGCATGCTGATGGGCAAGCTCACTTATATCAGCTCGGACACCCTGGTCGAGCAGGGCCCCAACGGGCAGTCGCTGAGCTCCTACCGCGCGCATATTCGAATTGATCCGCAGCAGAGCAATCCGATGTTGGCGCGTGTCGCGCTCAAGCCAGGCATGACCGCCACCATCGATATCAAGACGCGCACGCGCAGTGTGCTTCAGTATTTGCTCAAGCCGGTTATAAAGTCCTTCTCCGGTGCGCTCAACGAGCGCTGAAGACCGGTCCCCCAGGAGTTGCACTATGCACATAGGCATTTTGGAAGATGACGAAGTGCTGGCCCATCATTTGGCCAGCGTCCTGCAGTCAGCGGGCCACACCAGTGCTGTTTTCAACAGTGCGCGCACTTTTCTTCCGGCGCTCAACCGCAACACTTTTGATCTGCTGGTTTTTGACTGGCGACTGCCGGATCAAGACGGCGTCAAGGTGCTCAAGCACGTGCGTGCCTCATTGCATGGGGAGACGCCGGTTATTTTTCTCACGGCGGTGCACGACGAGCAGGCCATCGTCACCGCGCTGGAGGCCGGTGCCGACGACTACTGCGTCAAGCCACTGAGGCCCTCGGAGTTTCTGGCGCGTGTGGCTGCCCTGCAAAGGCGCATCTATCCGGCCAAGCAGATGGTCGGTCCGCAGACCTTCAACGGCTACACCTTTGACCCGATGACGCGCGTTATCAGCTGGGAGGGGGGCAAAGCGCAGTTTTCGGGCAAAGAGTTTGAGCTCGCGCGCTTCCTCTTTGAAAACTCGGACCGGTCGATTTCTCGCGAGCGCCTGATGCAAGAGGTCTGGGGGCGCGAGGACGACCCCTTTTCGCGCACGCTCGATGTGCACATCTCGCGCGTCAGATCACGATTGGGCTTGGGCAACTTGTCGAGTATTCGGCTGCGTTCGGTGCACGGATTCGGCTATCAGCTCATCACCTACGCCGCCCCGGGACAAGACGAGTAAGCCTCGACCATACCTCGCATCGTGGGCGGCGCTTGCCCATCCGCTCGGCCCATACTGCCTGCGCCCTCGGTCACAATGGCGGCATGCAGATTCAGGACCTCTTGTTTTCCCAGGGATTTGGCACCCGTCGGATTTGCGCGGGCTTGGTACAGCAGGGCCTGGTCTGGGTGGACGGACGCTGCCTGACCGCGGCTCAGGAAGAGTTTGACCCCGAGGGCCTGCGATTTGTGGTGCAGGGTGTCGAATGGATCTACCGGGAGCGTGCTTACCTGATGATGCACAAACCTGCCGGCTATGAATGCTCGCAGCGGCCCGGTGCATGGCCTTCGGTTTACACGCTGTTGCCGGCGCCCCTGCGCCAGCGTGCGGGCACGGCCGCAGCGGGCGTGCAGGCCGTGGGGCGGCTGGATCAGGACACCACAGGGCTTTTGCTGCTGTCCGATGACGGGCAATTTATTCACCGAATGAGTTCGCCCCGCCACCATGTGCCCAAGGTCTATGAGATCGAGACGCTTGAGCCTGTCGATCAGCGGCAGATGGATACTTTGCTCTCTGGCGTACATCTGGAGCGAGAGCCCGGGCCTGTGCGAGCTGCGGCCTGCAGCCAGCTGGGCGAGCGCGCCATGAGCCTGACCCTCACTGAGGGCAAATACCATCAGGTCAAGCGCATGCTTGCGGCCGTAGGTAACCGGGTCGAGCGCTTGCATCGTTCGCGCATCGGCGCCCTGGATCTCCCGCCTGACCTGTTGCCGGGGCAGTGGCGATGGCTGGAGGCGTCCGATCGCCTGTCTTTACAGGGTCAATGAGGGGGTAGATGTGCCCTGCGGATGAAGGGCCCCGCTACACTTTGAACCTCAAACGGTACGCCGTGTCGGCCCCTCAATGCGGGTCGGCGGCATTGGCCCAAAAACTTTCATGTTGCATCTTCGTCGCCGCGCCCTTCTTGCCTCCGCACCTCTGGGCCTGTGGTCTGCATGGTCTCGGGCGCAGGCCGCGGCCCCGATCTTCGTGCTCAACTCGGCGGACAGCAGTGTCAGCGTCATCGATCCGGCGACTTGGACGGAGATGCGGCGTATCGTTACCGGCAAGGAGCCGCACCATATCTACCTGACCCCGGATGAGCAATCGCTCATCGTTGGCAATGCCGCTGCCGACTCGCTAACCTTCATCGATCCTCGCACCGGCGCAGTCCAGCGCACGCTCAGAGACATCCTTGACCCTTATCACCTGCGGTTTTCCCCTGACATGAAGTGGTTCGTGACGGCGGCTAACCGTCTCGACCATGTGGACCTGTACCGCTGGGATGGTAGCCACCCCACGCTGGTCAAACGGATCGTCTCGCGCAAGACACCGAGCCACCTGTGGATTGACTCGGCCAGCACCACGGTCTATGCCACCATGCAGGACAGCAATGAATGCGTGGCTATCGATCTGGCCTCGCAAACCCTTAAATGGCGCGTCCCCACCGGCCCCATGCCAGCCGATGTGTATGGGTTTGCCGATGACAAGCGACTCTTGGTGGCCCTGACCGGCAGCAATGCGGTTGAGGTTTTTGATGTCTCTGGTCCCGGGCCTGTGCAGACCGGTCGCATCATCACCGCGGCCGGGGCCCATGCTTTCCGGGCACAGGGGGACGGTCGCCATGTCTGGGTCAGCAACCGGGTGCATAACAGCGTCAGCAAGATCGATTTGCAGACTTTGTCCGTGGTGCAGCAGATTGCCGTGCCGGCCGGCCCAGACTGCATGGACCTCTCGCGAGACGGTAAGACCTTGTACGTCACCTCGCGCTGGGCCGCGCGTCTTTCGGTCGTCGATGTGGCGCAGGGTCGGTTGGCGCGACAGGTCAGGGTGGGGCGCAGCCCTCACGGCGTCTGGACGCTCGATCATGCGCCGCGCTGACCTTCTAAGCTTGAGGTTCTGGGGCGTCTGCCTGGCCCTGATGATCGGGCTGGCAGTCGTGGCCAGTCACAGGGCGTTTGCCGCCTGTGCCGACCCGAGACAGGCGGTCTACCTGACCTTCGATACCGGCCACATGGGCGTTGCGCCGTTGATTGCCGAGATCCTCGCCCGTCATGAAGTGCGGGTGACTTTTTTTGCGGCGCATGAGCGAACGCAAACCGGCGATGGCAGCCTGGGTTCGGTCTGGGCCGATTGGTGGAAGGCGCGCGCCGCCGAGGGCCATGCCTTTGCCTCCCATACGCATGACCATGCCTACTGGGTGGCTGATTTGCCGCAATCGCAAGCCCCGCAGCGGTTTCGCATACGCCCCTCGGCCGGACCACATCAGGGGCAGGCCCTGCTGTGGACTGGCGCGCAGTACTGCGAGGAGCTGCACAGGGCCAGCCGGCGCTTGCAGCAGCTGACTGGACAAGCGCCGCTGCCCTTGTTTCGTGCGCCGGGAGGCAAGACCTCGGCGGCCTTGCTCGAGACGGCCGCTTCGTGTGGCTATCGGCATGTCGGTTGGTCTCCCGCCGGTTTTTTAGGCGATGAATTGCCCAGCGAGTCCTACCCGAACGCGCGTCTGCTCGAACAGGCCCTGCGTCAGATCCGCGCCGGCGATGTGTTGGTGGCGCACTTGGGCATCTGGTCGCGCAAGGACCCCTGGGCGCCGGCTGTGCTGGAACCGCTGATCGTCGGACTCAAGCGGCGTGGTTTGTGTTTTGCAACGCTGCGCGATCATCCACAATACAGATCCTGGATTGATGCGCAGGGCGGAGCTGCCCTGGCGCAGCGTATGCGAGGCGGTTCATGATCGATCAGGCTTTGTTGGCGGTCAGCGACGGGTTTACCAGCGTTCAGCGCGCTCTTTTTGAGCCGTTGGTGCCCTGGCTCTACGCCATCGGTCAAGGCCATCTGCTTGAGGATGCTTTTGCGGCCAGCGGATGGTTCCTCATGGGTCTGTTGCAAATGGCTGTTTTGCTGCTGGTGCTGGTGCCACTGCAACGCTGGCGTCCGCTGGAGAGTTTGTCCGACCGGGCTGCGATTCGAACCGATGTGATCTACACGCTGATTCATCGGCTCGGCCTGTTCAGGCTGATTTTGTTTTTCACCCTGGACCCCCTGTTCAAAAGCATCTTCGGAGCTCTCCGCGCGCAGGGACTTCCCACCTGGCATCTGGATCAGCTCTGGCCCGGGGTAACCGATCTGCCCTGGATGAGCTTTTTCATCTACCTGATCGCTTTCGATTTTCTGGCCTACTGGATACATCGGGGCCAGCACCGCGTCCGCCTGTGGTGGCAATTGCATGCCTTGCACCATTCACAGCGGCAACTGACCGTGTGGAGCGACAACCGCAACCACTTCCTTGATGACCTGATCGTCGATGTGCTTTGGGTGGTCGCCGCCCTGCTCATTGGCGTTGGACCTGAACAGTTCATGCTGTTGATTGCACTGACCCAGCTCAGCGAGAGTCTTCAGCATGCCAACGTGCGGCTGAACTTGGGGCCCATCGTCGAGCGCCTGTGGATTACGCCGCGTTTTCATCGCGCCCATCACGGCGTGGAGTGCGGTGAGCACAATTACGGCGTGCTGTTGCCCTGGTGGGACATGCTTTTTGGCACGGCCCGCTTCGATCTGGGGCATGGCCCCACCGGTCTGATGGATCAGGTCACCCATGGCCGAGACTATGGCCGAGGGCTGTGGGACCAGCAGCTCCTGGGGCTCAAGCGCCTGGTGGGGAAGGCCTGAGCCTGTGCAGGCCGTTATCGACGCCTTCTGGCGGGCTGCTGTGTACTGCCTGCATCCGCGGGTGATTGCGCTGAGCTTCCTGCCCCTGTTGGTCACCATTGTGGCCGCCCTGGGTCTGGGGTATTTTTTCTGGAACGAGGCCGTTGAGGCCTTGCGTCTGCATTTGCAAGCTTGGGGCTGGGTGCAGTGGGTCACTCGCGCGCTTGAGGCCATCGGGCTGGGGGGATTGCGATCGGTGCTTGCGCCAGCGCTGCTCCTTTTTGCCACCATCCCCTTTATCGTCATGGCCTGTTTGCTCATGGTTGGACTGTTCATGACGCCGGCGATGGTCTCGCTGGTGGCCGAGCGGCGCTTTCCTGCGCTCGAGCGCAAGAAGGGGGCTTCGTTTTTGCGCAGCCTGGTCTGGTCGCTGGGCTCCACCCTGGCCGCTTGCGCGGCGCTGGTGGTGTCGGTGCCCCTGTGGTTGATACCGCCTCTGGTCTTGATATTGCCGCCGCTCATCTGGGGCTGGCTCAGTTACCGGGTCATCAGCTTCGATTGCCTGGCCGATCACGCCAGTGCGCAAGAGCGCCAGCGCATCATGCGTGAGCAGCGGGTGCATCTGCTGCTCATCGGCCTGCTGACGGGCTATCTCGGCGCCTTGCCCAGCGTGCTCTGGGCTTCCGGGGCCATGTTTATCGCCATGGCCCCCTTGTTGGTGCCCCTGGCCATTTGGGCCTACACCCTGATCTTTGCGTTTTCTTCGCTGTGGTGCGCGCATTACTGCCTGGC
>CAZCSD010000050.1:0-12497 GCA_964501235.1 uncultured Polaromonas sp.
ACCTCGGGCAAAGTCCGCGATGCAGGACAAACCCTCCCGCGCAATCGCGTCGAAGCACTCGTCGGTCCAGCACAGGGCGTGGGGAGTCAGAATGACCTGGTCCATCGTGAGCAGGGGATTGTCAGGGGCCACCGGTTCCTGCTCGAACACATCCAAGCCTGCGCCCGCGATGATGCCCGACCGCAGCGCCGCAATCAGCGCCGACTCATCGACCACCGGTCCACGCGCCATGTTGATGAAAAAGGCCTCGCGCTTCATCAATGCAAAGCGCCGCGCATTTATGAGATGACGAGTTTGTTCATTGAGCAAGCAGGTCGCCACCACAAAATCGGCTTGCGGCAACAGCGCGTCGAGCTCCACGAGTTCAGCGCCGAGGTCGCGAACCACCGAAGGATCCACATACGGATCGGCGGCCAACATCCGCCAACCGAAGGGCCGGGCCAAAGCCAGAAGTTCCTTACCGATCCCTCCGACTCCAATGACACCGAGGGTGCGGGTGGTCAACCCCAAGCCCATATGCCCGGTGCGCTCCTGCCACCGCCCCGCCCGTGTCAAACGATCCTTAGCGAACAGGCGACCGGCCAACGCGAAGATCAAGGTCAGGCTGGCCACAGCCACGGGACGACGAACGGCCACGGGCGTATTGGTCACGACAACCCCTCGGGCAGCCAGGGCCGGCACATCGACCGAGTCGTAACCGACGCCATGCCGCGCCACGATACGCACGCGAGAGTCTTGCCGCGCCACGCTGGCGGCACTCACCTGTGGCGAATTGACGTACAGGCCGTCGTAACGGGCGGCAATCTCGGGGGTGATTTCGGGAACCGATTCGGGCAAGTACTCCCACTCAATGGTGGGTTCGCCATCGAGAATTTCCAGGGGGCCGCTGCCAAAGGAAGGCTGCCCACTCGGGGTAAGCAAGTCACGGGTCAAGCCCACACGGAAAGGCATGCTACCGCCCCCCGGCCGAAGCATGATCGACCAAGCGTCGGGTGCCCTCGGCCAAGATCCCCACATCAGTTCCAACGGCCAGCATTGAATAACCCATGGCCTTGACCCTATCCACCCAGGCCGCGTCGGTGGCCATGAAACCGGCCACCTTGCCATGACGCTTGGCCACATCGGCCACCCGCTGCATGGCACTTAGAAAGCTGGGGTTGTCGAATTGCGCCGGCATACCCATGAAGTTGGACAAGTCGAAATGCCCCACCCAGAGTACATCGATGCCCTCGACCGCCGCGATGGCCTCGACCTCGGCCAAGCCGCGCTCGGTCTCGATCTGGGCCACCACCAGGGTGCGCGCGTGGTAGTCGACCATCTTGCGGCCCACATCGCCGCCCTGGTAGTCACACTGAGCAAAACCAAAGCCGGCACCGCGCCGACCCAGCGGGGGATAGCGGCAGGCCTGCACGATGCTGCGCGCCTGCTCGGCCGACTCCACCATGGGAATCATGACGCCGCGGGCGCCCAGATCGAGCGCGCGGGCCAACCAGGTGTACTCTCCCCGCGGCACTCTCACCATCGGCTCGATGGGCAAGCCCCGACAGGTGGAAAACAGCCACTTGAGGGTTTCAAATCCTAAGCCGGTGTGCTCCATGTCATAAAAAACAAAACGGCATCCTGAATTGGCCAGAATGGCCGACATGCCCGGCGAGAAAAACTCGAAGGTCATGGCGCCAACGACACAATCGCCCCGCAAGACCGAGGCTTTGAGAGTTTGGGAATGCAAGTCGCGCTCCTGCGAAGACCAGAACCCCTGGAGGTTGCCACCGAAAGCGCGGCAGCATGGATGGGGTTTGCCTGGGGTTTTGGATCGTCGCCGTGCATGATAGAGTGCCGCGGCGTAGCTTGTGGCTGCCCGCGGCCAAGGCGACAAACAGCGCCTCTACTCGCCCCCAATGGCTGATATCAAGGAGACACCATGATTCAACGAATTGCCCTTCAGACCCGTCCGCTGCTCGTTGCCGCCGCGCTGGCCATGACCGGCATGGCGGTGCAGGCCCAGACCACGCTGCGCCTGGCATTTGGTCTGCCCGTGGAGGCCCACTACGGCGTCGGAGCCGCGCACATGCAAAAACTCGTAGCCGAGCGCATGGGAGCCCGTTACAAGATCGATCTCTTCCCCAATTTCCAGCTCGGCGGCGAGCGCGAGATGACCGAGGGGGCGCAGCTGGGCACCATCGATTTGGTCATCACCTCCACCGGGCCCGTGGGCAATTTCGTGCCGGAAACTCTGATCACTGATATCCCATTCCTGTTCCGCGATTACACCCATGCCCGCAGTGTGCTCGACGGCCCGATCGGACAGGCCATCCTCGACAAGTGTCCCGCTAAAGGACTGATTTGCCTGGCCTGGTCAGAAAACGGGTTTCGCCACATGACCAACAGCAAGCGTGAGGTCAAGGCACCCGAAGATGCCAAGGGCTTGAAGATCAGGACCATGGAAAACCAGGTGCACATGCAGGCCTTCCGCACCCTGGGCGTCTTGCCCACTCCGATGGCTTTCCCTGAGGTGTTCAACGCCCTGCAAACCGGCACGGTCGATGGCCAGGAAAACCCCATCGGCGTGATCGTCTCAGCCAAACTCAACCAAGTGCAAAAACACCTCACACTCACCGGTCATGTCTATTCACCGGCGATGGTTCTGATGTCGCCGGCGACCTACAACAAGATGTCCGATGCCGACCGCAAGGCGATCGTGCAGATTGCTCGCGAAGGGGCTCGCATGACCCGACAGCGGGTGGAGCAACTCGAGCGTGACGGCATTGAGCAATTGCGCACGGGCGGTATGCAAATCCGCAATCTCAACGCCACCGAGAAAAATGGGTTCCAAAACGCACTGAGCCCAGCGTACGCCGAGTTTGCCAAGCGCTTCGGCCAGGCCAATATTGACGCCATCAGAAACGCCAAATAGGACGCTGCGGGGGCACGGGCTTGCAGCTGCCTCGGCTGCACCCCGGAGCGGGCACGTGAACGCGGGGATCTACAGAGCCCCCGTGATTGCGCGCCGCTCCCCTTGAAAACTCCAGCAAAAGTTCTCCCAGAAGCTGCCTATGCGTGAACTTATCCTCACCATCGATCGCCACGTGGGTCGTGTTGTGATGGTTTTGGCCTGTTTGGCGCTGGCTGTGGCTGCGCTCGCAGGTCTTTTCCAGATCATCACGCGATTCGTGCTCGAGCAACCCTCGGACTGGACCGAAGTGCTGACCCGCACCTGCATGATATGGAGCGTGTACCTGGGCTTGTCGGCTTCTCTGCGCGGCGGGGCACTGTTGTCCGTGGATTTGATGTACCGGATCGCCTCCCGAACCCCCTACCTCAAGCTGCTGCAGGCCCTGATCACCGCTTGCACCCTGGTCTTTCTGGTCGTGGTGGTCTGGTTCGGTTGGGACGTGGTGCACCGTGTTCGCTTCCAGAACCTGGCTGGTCTGGAGATATCCATCTCGTGGGCGTATGCGGCCGTTCCCATCGGCGCGGCCCTCGGCATACTGGGTGTGATTGCCAATTTCCTGGATCCACGCCGCGGCGAATTGGAGACTCAGCAATGATCAATTTCCCCAAGGGGTCGCCCGGGGACGGCCGGGTATGACCGCTGCCATCTTTACCGTTTTTCTGGCGCTGTTGGCGCTCAGTGTCCCGGTGGCCATTGCCATCGGCCTGGCCTCTCTGTCGGGCATTGCTTTTTTCTCCAACATGCCCATGCTGGTGGCCGCCCAGCAATTATTCGTCACCATCGATAAGTTTCCCCTGGTCGCCATTCCCTTCTTCATCCTGTCGGGCAACCTGATGGAGGCCGGTGGCATCTCCGAGCGGCTCGTCAATTTTGCCCGGGCCTTGGTGGGCGGCGTTCAGGGTGGCCTGGCGATGAGTTGCGTGATTACCTGCATGATCTTTGCGGCGGTCTCGGGCTCGAGCGTGGCCACCACCTTTGCCATCGGCGCCATCCTGATCCCGGCCATGGTCAAACTAGGCTACCCCGTGCAGCGCGCTGCGGCTCTGCAGGCCTCCTCAGCCGAACTGGGCGTCATCATTCCCCCATCTATCCCGATGATTCTTTACGGCGTGGCCGCCGAAGTGTCTATTGGTGAACTCTTCATCGCTGGTTTTGGACCTGGGCTGCTGATCGGCGGCGCCCTGATCCTGTTTATCTACCTGTGGTGCAAGTTCACCGGGAACGGAAAGCGCGATGGTGAAGGCCGGCTGGAGTTGAGCGTGGCCCTCAGGCAGGCCAGTCTGGCACTGCTGATGCCCGTGGTCGTTTTGGGTGGAATCTACGGGGGCATTTTCACCCCGACCGAAGCCTCGGTGGTGGCTGTCTTCTATGCCTTGCTGGTGGGCATGTTCGTTTACCGGCGCATCACCCTGCCCATCCTGTGGCGGGCTCTGCAAAAAACCGTGGTATCCACCACGGTCATCATGGTCATCATTGCCACGGCCGGTTTGTTCGCCTTCTTGATCACCCGAGCAGGCGTGCCGGCGGCCTTTGGCAATTGGGTGGCAGCCCATCTGGACGGACCGCTGGTTTTTCTTATCGGCGTCAATGCCTTTCTTTTTGTGGTGGGCATGTTCATCGAAACGGGAGCGGCTATCGTAGTGCTCGCC
Organism: uncultured Polaromonas sp.; assembly: GCA_964501235.1. Taxonomy (GTDB): domain Bacteria; phylum Pseudomonadota; class Gammaproteobacteria; order Burkholderiales; family Burkholderiaceae_C; genus Polaromonas. The sequence goes on from CAZCSD010000050.1 coordinate 4,603, forward strand.
CCCATTTTGGCGCCAGTGGCCATTCAATTCGGGATCGATCCGGTTCACTTTGGCATCATCATGGTGGTCAATCTGGCGCTGGGCATGATCACGCCGCCTTTCGGCGTCAACCTCTTTGCGGCCTGCACGGTGGCGCGAATTTCCTACGATGAAATCATCCCTCCAATCCTGCCCTACGTGCTGGTGGTCCTGGCTTGCCTGGCCCTGATTTCTTTTGTGCCAGAGATCAGCCTTGGGCTGCGGGATCTGGTGTACCGCTGAGCCGTAAGAGGCCAGCCGATACTCCGGGCCGGCCATCGCGCACAATAAGCGGTCGATCAACCTTCGCCCCTGTGGACGGGTTCTGCGTATGCGACTCAAAGACAAATCCATCATCGTGACCGGTGCCGGCAGCGGCATCGGAGAAGGCATTGCCAAGCGTCTGGCCCAGGAGGGAGCGCAGATCATCGTCAACGATGTGCAGCCCCAGGGCGGTGAGCGTGTGGCCGCCGAGATCATCGCCTCTGGTGGGCGGGCGGCTTTCGTTGAGGCCGATGTCACCGCCAGCGCCGAGATGAAGCGGCTGATCGATTCGGCCCTGAGCCGGCATGGCCGGCTCGATGTCATGGTCAATAACGCTGGGTGGACGCATCGCAACCAAAGCGCCCTGACCGTGACGGAAGACGAGTTTGACCGTTGTTATGCGGTCAATGTCAAGAGCATCTACCTGAGCACCCTATACGCGGTGCCTGTTTTTCGCGCCCAGGGCGGCGGCAGCTTCATCAACATTGCGTCCACAGCCGGCGTTCGGCCCCGGCCGGGACTGACCTGGTACAACGGCTCCAAGGGCGCCGCCATCGTTACCAGCAAATCCCTGGCCGCCGAGCTTGGACCGGAGAATATCCGGGTCAATTGCATCAATCCGGTGATGAACCCGAGCACCGGTCTGGGCGAGCTGTTTGCCGGCGGCGAGTTAACGGAAGAGCGATTGGCCCGCTTTCGGGCCACCATCCCGCTGGGCCGCTTTTCTACGGCCTTGGATGTGGCCAACGCAGCCCTGTACCTGGCCAGTGACGAGGCGGCCTTCATTTCGGGCGTCTGCATCGAAGTCGACGGTGCCCGATGCGTCTGAAAACACGGCGACCGACCAGCGCACTGGCCACAGCTTCGGCATGAGCGAGCCTCAACGCATCATCCCCATCGCGGATCAGCGCTACCTCAGCACCGTTCCGACGATCCCGGCCCAGACCATTGCAGCGCGCGGTCAGCTCGGTGACGCGCTGGGACGTCCGCTGCGCGATCTGCGTATCAGCGTGACCGACCGTTGCAACTTTCGCTGCAGTTATTGCATGCCCAGCGAAGTCTTCAACAAAGACTATGTCTATCTGCCGCAAAGTTCCCTGCTGAGCTTTGAGGAGATCACGCGTCTGGCGCGACTGTTTATTGCGCACGGCGTGGAGAAAATCAGGCTCACTGGCGGCGAGCCCTTGCTGCGCAAGAACATCGAAGTGCTCATTGGCATGCTCGCCGGCCTCAAGACCGCCAGTGGCCGCGACCTTGATCTGACGCTGACCACCAACGGCTCCTTGCTAGCGGCCAAGGCCCGCGCGCTCAAGGAAGCCGGACTGCAACGGGTGACCGTCAGCCTCGATGGCCTGGACGATGCCGTGTTCAGGCGGATGAACGATGTGGACTTTCCGGTGGCTGATGTGCTCAAGGGCATCGAGGCGGCCGAAAGGGTGGGCCTGGCGCCGCTGAAGATCAATATGGTGGTCAAGAAAGGCACCAATGACCAGGAAATAATCCCTATGGCGCGCCACTTCCGAGGCAGTTCGGCTGTGCTGCGTTTCATCGAATTCATGGATGTGGGCCAGACCAACGGCTGGCGTATGGATGAAGTCCTGCCCTCGGCGCAGGTCATCGAGCGAATTCATGCCCTCTACCCCTTGGAAGCGATACGGGCCACCTCCCCGGGTGAGACCGCCCAGCGCTGGCGCTATGCGGACGGGGGAGGCGAGATTGGCCTCATCAGCAGCGTCACCCAGGCGTTCTGCGGCGATTGCAACCGGGCGCGGTTGTCGACCGAGGGCAAGCTCTTTCTCTGCCTGTTTGCCAGCCACGGCCACGATCTGCGCGCCCTGCTGCGCGGCCAGTACGATGACACGCAGATCAGCACAGCCATTGCGCACACCTGGCAGATGCGCAGCGACCGCTACTCCGAGCTGCGCGCCAGCGGACAAGCAGCCGTGTCCATGCCCGAGACTGGGCCGCGCGTCGAAATGAGCTATATCGGAGGCTGATGTGCCGACCCGCCAGGACATCACCGGGCTGGTGCTCGCTGGAGGTCAGGGTTCGCGCATGGGGGGGCTGGACAAGGGGTTGCAGATTCTGGGAGGCCGACCCCTGGTCGAAAGATGCCTTGATCGCCTTCGACCCCAGGTTGCCACTGTCGCCATCAATGCCAACCGAAATCGCGATCGATACGCCCGGTGGCCCCACCCGGTGTGGCCTGATGTGCCCACCGGCTCTTTTCAGGGACCGCTGGCCGGCTTTCTTGCGGGCATGACCCACTGCCAGACGCCCTATCTGTGCACCGTGCCCTGCGACAGCCCGTTTTTCCCTGCTGATCTGGTGCAGCGTCTGGCACGGGGTCTGGAGCAGGCCGGAGTGGATCTCGCGGTGGTCGAGACCGGGCGGGAAAACGGCCGTGCGCAAACACAAGCGACCTTTTGCCTGATGAAGACGAGCTTGCGCGAGGCCCTGATGGCTTTTTGGGGCTCGGGTCAGCGCAAGGTCGACGCCTGGATCGACACTCTGCAGGCGGTCCGAATCCCCTTTGGCCCGCCCGATGATGAACACTCGGCCTTTCTCAACATCAACACGCTGCAGCAGCTCGATCAGCTCGAGCGCAGTTACCGCGCATGAAAAGTCTGACCGAGATTGCCCACTCGCTGCAAGGCTATGACCCCGCGTATACGAGTGTACCCAGCGCCCTGGCCTTTCTCGACCAGTTGGTTGACCCGATCGACGAGGTTGAAGAGCTTGATCTTCAGGCCGCACTCGATCGCATCTTGGCCGGCGACCTGATCAGCCCCCTCGATGTCCCCCCGCAAGACAACTCGGGGATGGACGGCTACGCTTTCGACGGCTCCGTACTGAGCGAGCGGTCCGGCGAAATTGAGTTGCAGGTGATGGGCACGGCCCTGGCCGGTAAACCCATGGGGGGCACCTTCGGGCCGGGTCAATGTTTGCGCATCATGACCGGCGCCCTGCTGCCGGTCGGGATCGATACGGTGATCGCCCAGGAGTCGGTTCGGCTCGATACGGACGGCAGCCGCATCCGGTTTTCATCGCACGCGGTGCGTCGCGGCGACAACCGCCGGCTCAGAGGCGAAGATCTGCGTCGTGGCACGCTCGCCCTGCGTAATGGCGAGCGGCTGAGCCCGCCCCGCCTGGGTTTGGCAGCCTCACTGGGGCTGGGACGGCTCAAAGCCTACCGGCGTCCTCGGGTGGCCGTTGTATCGACTGGGGATGAAATCCAGGCCTGCGGCGACACTCTGCGTGAAGGGGCTGTTTACGACAGCAACCGCTACAGCCTGATCGGCTGCCTGCGGCGTCTGGGCTGCGAGATCACCGACCTGGGCCTCGTTCGTGACCATCCCGCACAGCTGAGGCGAACTCTCGAGGGCGCGGCCGCGCACGCCGATCTGATCATCAGCTCGGGCGGCGTCGGCCCCGGGCAAGCCGATCACACGCGCGCCGGCCTCAGCGGCATGGCCGAGATGATGTTCTGCCAGCTGGCCATGCGACCCGGACGCCCTCTGGGCGTGGGTCGTATCCAGGCCGCAGCAGGCAAGCGCCCGGCGCTGATGCTCGCGCTGCCCGGCAATCCGGTCGCCTCTCTGGTCAGCTTCCTGGTCTTGGTCCGCCCTGCCCTGCTCAAGCTGATGGGCTGCCGAGAAGCGCCGCCGCCCCTGCTCCGAGCCCGGAGCAAGGAGCCCCTGCACAAGAAGCCCGGACGCACCGAATACCAGCGCGGTCGGGTCAGCGTCGATGGTCAAGGCCAGCTTTGGGTGGAACTGACCGGCGACCAGGGCTCGGGCATTCTCAGTTCAGTGGCACAGGCCCATGGACTGATCGTGCTGCCGCACGAGAGTGCGACGGTCAAGCCCGGCGACTGGGTTGAGGTGATGATGTTCGACGGTCACCTCTGAAGAGCGCAGTCAGACACCTTCGATGATGCGAATGTCCCGGATCGCTGCATTGGGGCCCAGAGCATCGAGCGCCTTCTTGTATCCGGGGCTTTGATAGGCATCGAGCGCCGCCTGCACGCTATCGAACTCGAACACCACCGTGCGGATGGCCTTGCCCTGCTCCTTCACTGCGGCAGGTATGCCGCGGGCCAGCAAACGGCCGCCAGCAGCAGTCAAAGCCGGTCCGGCCAACTGCGCGTAGGCCTGGAGGGCGGCATCGTCATGAATCGCCTGGTAAGCACTGATCCAATAGGCCTTGGGCATGGTTCGATTCCTTGAAAAGTTTGAGGCGGCTACTTGGCCACAATTTCCTGACCGCCGTGAGAGGAGGACTCTGCAATCTCCCGCGTGTCTGCACCCGGAATAGAGCGGCGGGCAAACAGCGAATACATGGTGGGCACCACAAACACCGTCAGCAAGGTCCCCAGGCTCATGCCGCCCACGATCACCCAACCGATCTGAATGCGGCTTTCGGCCCCCGCTCCGGTGGCCAGAGCCAGAGGAATCGCCCCCAGCACCATGGCGCCAGTGGTCATCAAGATGGGGCGCAGACGCTGGATAGACGCCCGAATCAAGGCGTCGGTCATCTCCAGACCCTGGATGCGCAACTGGTTGGTAAATTCGACAATCAAGATACCGTGTTTGGTAATCAGGCCCACAAGTGTGATCAGACCAATCTGTGAGTAGACATTGAGCGAGCCCCCTGACCATTTGAGGGCCAGCAGGGCACCGATCATCGACATTGGCACCGACAGCATGATCACCAGCGGATCCACAAAACTCTCGAACTGCGCGGCCAAGACCAGAAAAATGAACACCAGCGCGAGCGCAAACACCACCGCCAGAGCGCCCTGGCTGTTACGAAACTCCCGCGAAGTGCCGCTCAGATCCGTACTGAAGCCTGTCTTGAGCACCTTGGCGGCGGTGGCGTCCATGAACTTGAGCGCCTCGCCCAGCGAATAATCCGGCGCCAGATTGGCGGTGATGGTGACTGAACGGCGCTGGCCAAAGTGATTGAGTTCGCGGGGAGAAACGGTCTCCCGGATCTTGACCAACGCCGACAGCGGAATCATTGACTCGTTGCGTCCCCGCACATAAATGCGGTCAATGTCGTCAGGGGTGTTGCGGCCCGAAGCCTGCGTCTGCACGATCACATCGTATTGGTCGGCGTCGCGCTTATAGCGCGTCACATTGCGACCACCCAGCAGGGTTTCGATGGCCCGCGCCACCGCATCGACACCGACTCCGAGGTCGGCCGCCCGATCGCGATCGACCTCAATGCGCAGCTCCGGCTTGTTAAGCCTGAGATCGACATCCGGGGAGACGATGCCCGGATTTTTGGCCATTTCATCGAGCATCTGCCGGGTGACCTGGTTGAGCTGCTGGTAGCTCGCCGAAGTCTGAATGACAAAACTCACCGGCCGCTCGCGAAAGCCCTGACCCAGCGAGGGCGGCGTGATGGGAAAGGCACTGACGCCGGCCAGGGACGCAAAGCGCGGCTGCAACTCCCGCGCGATCTCCAAGGTGGTGCGATTGCGCTCATCCCAATCAACTGCACGGTAAAAGACCGTTCCCTGGGCCACCGTGGGATTGCCCACATTGGCAAAAATCCGATCGAATTCCGGGTAACGCTGGCCCATGCCTTCGATCATTTGCGCGTAACGGTTGGTGTAGGCCAGGGTCGCACCATCGGGTGCGTTGATGTTGGCCAGGATCACCCCCCGATCTTCCAGGGGCGCCAACTCCGACTTCATGTTCGGGAACACCCAGGCGATACCGGCGGCACTGAGCCCCATTACAGCCACCACGATCCAGCGCGCCTGCACAAACCAGGCACCCACACGCGTGACCCAGCCGGCGCCTTCGGCCGGGCGCACGCGGGCCGTGACCAGCCAACGCAGGACAGCGCCGTAACCGTCGCCTACGGCGGTGAGGATGCGCTCCATGCCACGGTCAAACCAGTTAGGCTTGGGGTTGTGGCGCAGCAGCTTGGTCGACATCATCGGCGTGAGCGTCAGGGCCACGAAGCCCGAGACCACCACAGCACCGGCCAGGGCCAGCGCAAATTCGATAAACAAGCGCCCGGTTCGACCTGGCGTGAAAGCCAGTGGGGCATAAACGGCCACCAGAGTCGCGGTCATCGTCACCACCGCAAAGCCGATTTCGCGCGCCCCCTTGATGCCGGCAGAGAAAGGGTCCATGCCTTCCTCGATATGCCGAAAAATGTTCTCCAGCATCACGATTGCATCATCAACCACCAGTCCGATTGCCAGCACCAGGGCCAACAAGGTCAGGGTGTTGATGGAAAAGCCTGCCAGGTTCATCAGCGCGAAAGTACCCACCAGACTGACCGGGATGGTGATGATGGGAATCAGCGACGCCCTGAACGTACGCAGGAACACGAAAATCACCAGGGCCACCAAGACCACCGCCTCGGCAATGGTCTTGTACACATTCTTGATCGACCGATCGATGAACACCGAGTTGTCATTGGCCACCGAGATCTGGATGTCGGCGGGCAAATCGGCCTGAAGCTTGGGCATCATCTCGCGCACACCGCGCGAGAGATCCAGCGGGTTGGCGGTGGCCTGCCGGATCACGCCCACCGACAGGGAGGGCTTGCCGTTGAGACGAACCGCAGTGCGCTCATCTGCGGGCTCTTCGCGCACCCGGGCCACATCGCGTATCTTGACGGGAAAACCGTTGACCGTGCGGACCACAATGTCGCCAAACTGACTCGCGCGCACCAGATCGGTCTGGGAAGTCACGCTGAATTCGCGCTGTATCGACTCGATGCGCCCCGCCGGCAGCTCGAGGTTGCTGCGTCGTATCGCGTCTTCCACATCCTGCGTGGTGAGACGGTAGGCGGCAAGCCGGTCGGTGTCTATCCAGACCCGCATGGCGTACTTGCGCTCGCCGAAGATGCGCACATCGGCCACGCCGGTGACAGTCTGCAGGCGCGGCTTGACCACGCGATTGATCAAGTCATTGATGGCCAACTGGGGCGTCGTTTCGCTGGCGAAAGCCAACCAGATCACCGGAAAGGCATCGGCCTCGACCTTGGCGATCACCGGCTCTTCAATGGCCTGCGGCAACCGGTTGCGCACCCGTGATGTCCGGTCGCGCACCTCGGCGGCGGCCGAATCGGCGTCCTTCTCGAGTCTGAACCGTACTGTGATCTGCGCCTGATCGGCTCGGCTGATGGAGGTCAGGACATCGACCGCATCGATGCCGGCGATCGAATCCTCCAGGGGTTTGGTGACCTGCGACTCGATCACCTCGGCCGACGCGCCGGGGTAGCGCACGCTCACGGTGACCACCGGCTCATCGATCTTGGGGTACTCGCGCACCGTCAGGCGATCGAAGCTGACCATCCCCACCAGCAAGATGAGCAGGGACAGCACGGTGGCAAAGACCGGGCGACGGATGGAGATTTCAGCCAGTTGCATGGTGGGAACTTCCCTTGTGTTCGTTCGCTAGCCCGAGCCCCAAGCCTGTGGCTCAGGAGGCGGCAGGCCTGCCGCCGACCGGTCGGCCTGGCCCCGCACCCGGCCCGCCGGCCGCAAGGCATGGATCCGGTCCCTTCAGCGGCGCCTGCGCAGCAGCGCCTCCTCGCGGCGGTCCACCCGGCCGCGCACCGGGGGGGCCACCTGCACCGGGGGG
>CAZCSD010000050.1:12597-18049 GCA_964501235.1 uncultured Polaromonas sp.
GGCCCACCTGCACCGGGGGGCCCACCTGCACCGGGAGGCCCACCTGCGCCGGGGGGGCCACCGGGCCGCCCTGCCGATTCAATCACCCGAACGCCCATGCCATCGCGCTGCAAACGCTGCTGGCCGGCCACAACGACTGTGTCGCCGGCCTCCAGGCCGCCAAGAATCTCGGCCCGGCCTGGCACCCGCAAACCCACCCGAACTTCCACCCGCTGGGTTATCTTGCCTTCCGGACCATCGACCAGGCGAATCACAAATTGGCGTCCGCCCTGCGGCACGATCGCCTCTTCGGGCACGGTCAGGGCCTTGTCCCTCTGCGCAAAAACCGTCGAGACGCGGGCGAACATACCCGGGCGCAACTGCATGCGGCGGTTGTCGATGCACGCGCGCAGACCCAGGGAGCGGCCGTTGGCGTCAATCAGCGGGTCGATCGCTTGCACGAGCGCCGAAAACTTGCGACCGGGCAAGGCATCGAGCTCCAACTGCGCGCGCTGGCCGGCACGCACCCGCGCCTGAAAGCGCTCGGGCAGCCGGTAATCCACGTAAATCGCATCCATGTCCTCAAGGTTGACCACATCGGCCCCGTCCTTGAGATAGTCCCCGAGATTGATCGAACGTATGCCCACTGTCCCGTCGAAGGGGGCCAGGATCTTCAGACGGTCGGCTGTGGCTTTGGCCAGGGCCAACTTGGCCAGGGCCACTTCGAGGTTGGCGGCGCTTTCTTCGACCGTGCGGCGGCTGATGAAGTTCTGCTCGACCAACTCCTTGTTGCGGTTGAAATTGGAGCGCGCAATCGACACCTCCGCCTCGGCCTGCTTGATCTGGGCCTGGGCCAATTGGTCGTCGAGTTGGACCAGCAGTTGCCCCTTGACCACGCGCTGACCATCGCGAAAGTTGATCTGGGTGATGCGGCCGCTGACCTCGGGCCGGACGATCACGTTTTGACGCGAGCGCAGGCTGCCTACCGACTGGGCCTCATCCACCAAGGCGGTCTGCTGGACTTGCGCCACTTCCACCGCCGGCTTGCCGCCCCCTGGTCCTGCGGGGCCGCCAGCCGGCGCAGCCCCTCCCGGTGCACCCCCGGGTGCAGCAGCTGGCGCTGCCCCTGCGGCCGGCCTGGCCGCACCCTCGGGGCCGCCAGGCGCCGGAGGCATTCCAGCCTGCCCCGAGCCCTCAGACTGGGGTGAACGGTTTTGGTACCACCAGCCGCCACCAGCGGCGGCTATCAGGAGGACTACGGCAAGGACCCGCGTCGCAATCTTGGAAGCCATCGATTCGCCTCTGAAGTCAGCCTCACTCTCCGGCCCCAAACATGGGCAGGCAGGGCAAAATTTGGAACACTTGGCAATGTAACAGGCCCAAGAGTCTGAGGGCTTCAGTCGGGTTCGGGATTACCCGAGTCCCCCTTTACGTACTAGCACGTGCGGCGGCGATCAGCCCCGTCTCGTCTGCAACGCGGACGGCCATGTTCCGGCCCCTACACTGCTTGCAATGCAAACCTTTGATGCGGTGATCGTGGGTGCCGGCGCCGCCGGTCTGTTTTGTGCGGGTCAGGCCGGCCCCCTGGGGCTCAAGATCCTTCTGATCGATCACAGCCCCAAGGTGGCCGAGAAGATCCGCATTTCAGGCGGTGGCCGGTGCAATTTCACCAACCTGGACACCGGCCCGCAGCACTTCCTGGGCGAAAACCCGGAGTTTTGCCGCTCGGCTCTGGCCCGCTTCACGCCCCAGGACTTCATCGCGCTGGTGCGTCAAGGCGGCATCGGCTTTCATGAAAAGCACAAGGGTCAGTTGTTCTGCGACCGCTCGGCCCAGGACATCATCGACCTGTTGCTGGCCCTGTGCCAGCGAGGGCAGGTGCAGCGATGGCAGCCCTGCCAAGTGAGCCGAGTGACTTATGAATCGGGCCTCTACCGACTACACACCGACCGCGGCGAGGTGCAGACGCCGCGGTTGGTGGTCGCCACCGGCGGCCTGTCCATCCCCAAAATCGGGGCCAGCGACTGGGGCTATCGCATCGCCACCCAGTTCGGACTGCGCATCGTGCCCACCCGCCCCGCCCTGGTCCCCCTGACCTTCGAGGCGTGGAACGCCTTCGCCGACCTGGCCGGCGTCTCGCTGCCGGTGCGGGCGAGCACCGAAGTGGCCCAGCGCGGCGGCAGGCGGCGGGAGCAAGGCTTTGACGAAGACCTGCTTTTTACCCACCGGGGCCTGAGTGGGCCGGCCGCCCTGCAAATCTCCAGCTACTGGCGCGAAGGTCACATGCTGGAGATCGATTTGGCGCCGGGCTACCGCAACGAATCCCAACTCAAGCAACATCTGCTGGAACTGAAAGCCACCTCCCGCAAGCAGGTGGCCAAGGAAATCGCGTCCCTGCTCCCCTCGCGGCTGGCCGAAGTCTGGGCCGGGGCCGAAGTGGGCCTGGATAGACCGATTTGCGATGTGCCCGATCGGGCGCTGAACGAGCTGGCCGAGCGACTCAAGCGCTGGAGACTCAAGCCCGATGGCACCGAGGGCTACCGCAAAGCGGAGGTGACGGCCGGTGGCGTGGACACCCGGGATCTGTCCTCCCAGACCCTGCAATCGAAGCAACCGGGCTTGTATTTCATCGGCGAGGTGGTCGACATCACCGGCTGGCTGGGCGGCTACAACTTCCAGTGGGCTTGGGCCAGCGCACACGCCTGCGCCCGGGCTCTGGCGGGCTGAGTCCTCCCGGCCCTGAGGTGGCGGCCTCTGGTATACTCTCGGGCTTTGCCGGTAACCCCGCGCCAGCCTGAGAAGCTGATCCCTTCGGCGCCCTGATTGGAACCATTGATGACCACCATTCGCGTGAAAGACAACGAGCCCTTTGATGTGGCCCTGCGCCGCTTCAAGCGCACCATCGAGAAACTCGGCCTGCTGACCGACCTGCGCGCCCGCGAGTTCTACGAAAAGCCGACCGCCGAGCGCAAGCGCAAAAAAGCCGCCGCGGTCAAGCGCAACTACAAGCGCATCCGCTCGATGCAGCTGCCCAAGAAGCTGTATTGACACGCGCGGCGCCGGGGTCCCTGGGCCCCAGGCTCTCACGAGCCCGCCCCTCCGGCGGGCTTTGTCATTTCCACTACCACACGCAGGCTCGAGATGACCCTGAAAGAGCGTATCACCGAGGACATGAAAACCGCCATGCGCGCGCGCGAGGCGGAGCGTCTGGCCACCATCAGACTGCTGCTGGCCGCACTCAAGCAAAAGGAAGTCGATGAGCGTATCGTGCTCGACGATGCCGCCGTGATCAGCATCATCGACAAGTTGATCAAACAGCGCAAAGATTCCATCGAGGCCTTCCGCAAGGCCGAACGTCAGGACTTGGCCGACAAGGAAGAGGCCGAGATGAAAGTGCTGCAAGGCTACTTGCCCCAGCGCATGAGCGCTGAGCAAGTGCAGATGGCGGTGCGCGCCATCGTCAGCAGCCTGGGCGCCAGCGGCGCCGGCGATATGGGCCGGGTCATGGCCGCTGCCAAGGCGCAGCTCGGTGGTCAGGCCGAGATGGCGCAGGTTTCTGCCGCGGTCAAGGCGGCACTGACCGGATCCTGATCGACCGCCCGCAAAGCGCCAGGACTTGAAAAAAAGCGCCCGGGCGCGGCCCCCCGGGGCTCAATGGGTGAGGATCAGCGCCGTTCCCACGACCGCCATCAAGGAGCCGATCCAGGCGCCCAGGGCGGGGCGACGGCGGTAAACCAGCCACAGCAAGGGCAGCAGAAGCACCGGCGAGATCGACGAGAGGATGCCCACCAAATTGGCCTGGCCCGTCTGCAGGGCGGCCAGGATCAGCGTCATGCCCAGGGCCATGGCCACCGCCGCGCTGGCCCAGGTGCTCCACAAGACGCCGGCGCTCAGGGGCTCTCGCACCCGCGCCAACCCCAGGCCAGCCCAAAGCAGGGCCAGGTGGACCACAAAGGCGGCCGTCACCCGGACCGCCGAGGCGGCCACCGCGTCGATGCCGGTGCTCATCAAGGGCTTGATCATCAACGTGGCCACGGCTTGGCAGAGCGCGGCCACCAGGCCCAGGGCCACCCCGACCGCCAAGTTGCCCTGAGTGTCTTCCCAACGGTGGTTTTCGTCGGCGCGCCGACCCCAGGCAATGGCCACCATCACGCCCGAGACCAGCAGAGCGCTGCCCGCCAGGGTCCAGCCCCACAGCGTTTCGCCCAGGACAATCCAGGCCAGCATGGCCGAAAAGAGGGCGTGGGTGGCAAACAGCACCCCGCAGCGGCGCGGTCCAAGGCGGTTCATGCAGGCGAACAGCGCGGTATCTCCCACAAAGATGCCGATCAAGCCCGACAGCGCCAGCAAGCCTATGGCCTGCACATCCAGGCTGTTCCAGTGACCAGTCCAAAAGGCCAGCGCCCAGAGCACAGTCAGGGCAAAAAACAGACGCCACCGGGTGAAGGCAAAGGCCCCCATGCGTCCGGACGCGTGGGCCGAGAGCAGACTGCCCAAGGCCCAGCACAGGGCCGCAAGGGCGGCCAGAATTTCGGCGCGCATGGGCGTCTTAGCTGCCGGCGAGTTTCATGCGATGGATCAGGATGGATCCGACCGTCTTGGCCCCGTAGTTGTAGGCATCGGCACCGATGGCCTCGATGCCCAAAAACATGTCCTTCATATTGCCCGCGATCGTGATTTCTTCCACGGGATAAGCGATCTGGCCCTGCTCGACCCAATAGCCACTGGCCCCGCGGGAATAGTCACCGGTCACCGGGTTGACGCCCTGCCCCATCAATTCGGTCACGAACAGGCCGGTTCCGAGCTTTCGCAGCATCTCCTCCAGATCGTCCCCGGGCCGAGTCAGCCGGCTGCTCATGACCAGATTGTGCGAGCCGCCGGCATGGCCCGTGGTTCTCATGCCGAGCTTGCGGGCCGAATAACTGCTCAAAAAATACCCCTGTACCACGCCGGCTTGCACCACCGATCGGGCCCGCGTGCGAACGCCCTCGTCGTCGAAGGGAGCGCTGCCCTTGCCCTTGCGCAGGTGAGGGTCCTCGCTGATGTCGATATGCGATGGAAAGACCGTTTTGCCCAGGCTGTCGAGCAAAAAGCTGCTTTTTCTGTACAAAGCGCCACCGCTGACCGCCTGCACAAAACTGCCCAGCAAACCGGAGGCCAGCGGCGACTCAAACAGCACCGGGCACTCGGTGGTAGCGATTTTGCGACTGCCCAAACGCGAGAGCGCCCGCTCCGCTGCGTAGCGCCCCACCGCTTGTGCGCTGGCTAGGTCGCGCGCATCGCGCATCGAGCTGTACCAGGCATCGCGTTGCATGCTCTCGCCCGTCCCGGCAATCGGGGCCACCGACAGACTGTGCCGCGAGGAGGCATAGCCGCCCCGAAAGCCTCGGGTGTGGGCGCTGAAAAAGTGACTCTGCTGGGCCGATACGCCCGCGCCCTCGCTGTTGCTGATCAAGGGGCTGGTTTGCAGCGC
>CAZCSD010000051.1:0-17862 GCA_964501235.1 uncultured Polaromonas sp.
GCATGGTCAGCCAGACCACCGGTTTTGTGGTGCAGCCCAACAAGGCCGTGGTCGGTGCCAATGCCTTTGCGCATGCCTCAGGCATACACCAGGACGGCGTGCTCAAGGCCCGTGACACCTATGAGATCATGCGCGCCGAGGATGTAGGCTGGAGCAACAACAAAATCGTGCTGGGCAAACTCAGCGGCCGCAATGCCTTCAAGCAGCGACTTCAGGACTTGGGGGTTGAGCTTGAAAGCGAAGCCGATATCAACACGGCCTTCGCTCGTTTCAAGGAACTGGCTGACCGCAAAAGCGAGATCTTCGACGAGGACATCCTCGCCTTGGTCAGCGATGAAAGCGTGGCCAGCGAGCAAGATCAGTATGGTTTCGTGTCGCTTTCGCAGCGCAGCGAAACCGGCGAAGTCCCGCAGGCCTCTATCGTCTTCACGGTGGCTGGCAAAGAGGTGCGCAGCCAGTCTGAGGGCAATGGGCCGGTCGATGCCTCCCTCAAGGCTATTGAGGCCCATGTCAACAGCGGCGCGGAGATGGTGCTGTATTCGGTCAATGCGATCAGCGGATCGACCGAGAGCCAGGGCGAGGTCACGGTCCGCCTCCAGAACAGCGGACGGGTGGTCAATGGTGTGGGGGCCGATCCCGACATCGTGGTCGCTTCGGCCAAGGCCTACCTGAGTGCGCTCAACAAGCTGCAAAGCAAGGCCGACAGGGTGGCCGCCCAGGGTTAAGGTTCTGTGGCGGGCCTGTCTGTGGGGGCTTCGGCCCCCTTTTTGCTTTTGAGGACTTCTGGCGGGTTCCCGACACGCTTGTTCCCGCCGTCCTGGCTTGAGGAAAGCATTGCAAGTTTTTGATATTGCGTATTTTTTTCAAGTTCGATACACTGCGGCAGTCAAAGATTTCAGCACAATCTGACCGTACATGAATCCTCATCGAGCGCACGCAATTCTTGGTAGGTGGGTCAGCTGTCTGGCCGTGGCGTCTTTCTTGACCTGTGCGCCTCCCATCTGGGCGCAGAAGCAGGAGGCGGGCAAGGGCAGCAAGACCGGCCAGAGTGCTTCGGCCGCAAAAAAGGCCGATGGGGCGCAGGCGTCTAAGGCCGCCAGGAATTCGCGCTCCGCCCAAGCCTCGACCTCGGGCCGGCGCGACAAGGCGCAGACCCAAGGTGCCGGTCTGACGCCGCAGCAAAGGCAGAGGCAGGCCCGAGCGCAAAAGCTCGCGCCCCAGCGGCCCTCACACGGTCAGCTGGCCGGCTTGCATCAGGTCTCCGACCCGCTGTCCTTGCGTTCCAGTGTGGCTCTGGTGATCGACCAAGACACCCAGGAGGTGCTGCTGAGCAAAAACGGTCATGCGGTGCTCCCGATTGCCTCGCTGACCAAATTGATGACCGGCATGGTGATCAGCCAGGCTCAGCTGCCTATGGACGAGATGATCACCATCTCCCAGGATGATGTGGATACGGAAAAGGGCAGTAGTTCGCGCTTGCGGGTGGGCGCCACCCTCAGCCGAGGCGAATTGTTGCTGCTGGCCTTGATGTCCAGCGAAAACCGGGCTGCGCATGCTCTCGGTCGCACCTACCCAGGTGGCATGCGGGTCTTCGTCGACTCGATGAATTCCAGGGCGCAAACCCTGGGCATGAAGGACACACGCTATGTGGAGCCCACCGGCCTGTCTAGCCGCAATCAGTCTTCGGCCCAGGATCTGGCTCTGCTGGTTCATGCAGCCTCGGCTGATCCCTTGCTGCGCGATCTGTCCACCGCTTCGGGTCATCAGGTCGTGCTCGGTCAGCAAACTTTGCAGTACAACAACACCAACCGTCTGGTCAGTCACCCGGAATGGGAGATCGGCCTTCAGAAGACCGGCTACATCTCCGAGGCCGGTCAGTGTCTGGTGATGCAGGCTCGGGTGGCCGGTCGCAAACTCATCATGGTCTTTTTGGATTCGGCCGGCAAACTCAGCCGCCTAGGCGATGCCGAGCGGGTCAGGCGCTGGCTCGAGCGCGGCGTGGCGCAGCAGCCGCTTAATTCCGACCTGGTCGACCGGCGCAGCTGAAATCAGCGTCGCGCTTCGGGCAGGCCCAGGGCAGCCGAAATCTCGCTGGCCGTGGTTTGCAGCTTGGGCAACCAAGCTTCATCGAGCCGGTCTGCCGGCGCCGAGATGGACAAGCCGGCCACCAGGCGTTTTTGGTCGTCGTAGATGCCGGCGGCCATGCAGCGAACGCCCAGTTCCAATTCCTCGTTGTCACGGGCAACGCCGTATTGGCGCGCCTTGGACAGCTCTCGCTCCAGAACGTTGAGCTGGGTGATGCTGTTCTGAGTTTGGCCGGGCAGACCGGTTCGAGCGGCGTAGGCGCGTACACGCTGGTTGTCATCGGCAGCCAGGAAAAGCTTACCCGTCGATGTCAGATGGAGGGGCGCGCGCCCACCGATGGCCCGCACCACCTGCATGCCCGAGCGCTCGCTGTAGGCTCTCTCGATATAGATGATTTCGTCGCCTTGACGCACACTCAGGTTGACCGGCTGCTGGATCTGGCGGTGCAACTCGCGCATGGGGATCAGGGCTGCATCGCGCACACTCAAGCGGGCCTTGACGAGGTTACCCAACTCCAGCAGCCGCATGCCCAGGCGGTAGCTGCCCGAGACCGGCCGGTCAACAAACCGTCCCACGGCCAGATCGTTGAGGATGCGGTGCGCGGTGGAGGGATGAAGACCGGATTTTTCGCTGATCTCCTTGAGCGAGACGGCTTCCTCTTTCTCGGCCAGGATCTCCAGCAGGGTGAACATGCGGCCGATGACCTGAACCGTCGGTTGGTCCAAGTGGGGGCTGCCAGTTGATTTCTTCATTCTTTGACGCTGAAATTTTTCATCCATTTTACAAGATGAAATTTCGAGGGCCCAAGCGCTGCTCCAGGCAGGACGTGTCAGCCGGGCGAAGTGACGATCAGGCTACCGGACGCCAGCGCCCGTCGATCAGCTTCTCGTGCGGCAGAAAGCGGGCCTTGTAATTCATCTTCGGGCTTTCGGCGATCCAGTACCCCAGGTACACATAGGGCAGCTTGAGCCGTCGCGCCTGCTCGATCTGCCAGAGGATGCCGAAGGTACCGTAGCTGGTGTGGGGCAGCGGATCAAAGAAGGTATAGACGGCAGAGATTCCGTCCTCAAGGACGTCGATGATGCTGACCATGCGCAAGGTCGACGACCCGTCTGCCCCAGGCTCTCGAAACTCCACCAGCCGGGAGTTGACCCGGCTTTGCAGTAAAAACTGGGTGTACTGATCGATGCTGTCCTGATCCATGCCCCCGCCGGCGTGCCGTCCGTTCTGGTAGCGCAGGTAGAGCTGGTAATGCTCGGGCATGAAGCTCAGACGCAGGGATCGCCACTGGAGGTTCTCATGCTGCTTGAGGGCCCGGCGCTGGCTGCGGTCGGGCTTGAACTGTTCGACGGCCACCCTCAGCGGCACGCAGGCCTGACAGCCCCCGCAATGCGGCCGGTAGGTGAACATGCCACTGCGCCGGAATCCGTTGGCCACCAAGTCCGAGTAGGCCTGGTTGTGAATCAGGTGGCTGGGTGTGGCCACCTGTGACCGAGCCATGCGCCCTGGCAGATAGCTGCACGGGTAGGGTGCCGTGGCGTAAAACTGCAGGGTCTGCAGCGGTAACTCTTTGGGGTGAGTCAAGGGGGCTGGGCCTCAAGCGATCTCGTTCCAGTATAAGCGGTCGAAATACCAGTGGGGTGGTACGCGATCGACCCGCTCGGCCACCTGAGCCAGAAACTGCGATCGCGGCATATCCCGAGCCCCGAGGGAGGCCAGGTGGGAGGTGCTCTGCTGGCAGTCAATCAAGTCGAGTTGTTGGCGTCGGCACATCGCCACCAGGGCCGCCAGTGCAATCTTGGAGGCATCGCGCTGGTGTGCAAACATGGACTCCCCATAAACCATGCCCCCCAGACTCACAAAGTACAGGCCGCCCGCCAACCGCTGATCGACCCAGGTTTCAATGCTGTGGGCCAGGCCCACGGCGTTCAGGCCTTCGTAGGCGCGGATCATCTCGGGCACGATCCAGGTGCCGCCCTGGCCCGACCGGGGCGTGTGGGCGCAGCATCGAATCACCTGACCAAAGTCGCTGTTGATACGGATTTCGCAGCCTGGCGTCCGGGCAAATCGACGGATCACTTTGCGCAGGGAGGGATGGATCTTGAAGTCCCCGACGGGCAGCACCATCCGCGGGTCGGGGCTCCACCACAAGATGGGCTGCCCTGGGCTGAACCAGGGGAAGATGCCCTGGCGATACGCCGAGACTATGGTTTGCGTTGACAGGTCTGCGCCTGCCGCCAACAGGCCGGGTGCCGGATCGCTGGCCCCCCAGGCTTGCACGGGCGGCGGGAAGGCCTGGCCGGTGCTCAGCCAAGGTAGTGGAGACGAGGTCTGTTGCATCGGGTAAGCCCTTCTTGCAGGGCGATCGTAACCTTGGCGAAATGAGGGACCGGTTGGAAGGAGGGCGAGTCAGAAGAAAGCGTCCTCGCGCATTTTTATCAGCTTCAATCCAAAGGAGGGGTGTTTCATGATGAACAGACGCAAGATCATGGTGTCGGCCAGTGCTGCCCTTGTGGGTTCGGCCCTGAGTTCGGTGGCCTTCTCGCAGGCTTTCCCGAACAGGCCGATTCGCATCGTTGTACCCTATGCGCCTGGGGGTACCACCGACATCGTCGGTCGGCGCGTAGGTCAGCGCCTGTCGGAGGTGTTAGGCCAGGCCGTCGTGATTGAAAACCGCGCCGGCGGTAATACCGCCATCGGCGTCGAGGCTGTGGCCAAGGCCCCCCCGGACGGGCACACGCTGCTCTTTACCAACGACGCCACTTTTGTGGGCAACCCTGCACTTTTCCCCTCCTTGCCCTACAACATGCAACGCGACCTGGTGGCGGTGGCACCGGTGACCTATGTGGCGCTCACGCTAGCCGTCAATTCCAGCGTGCCGGCCAAGGACCTCAATGAGCTGGTAGCCTACATCAAGACGCAGAAAAGTCTCGGGTATGGCTCTTTCGGCGCGGGCAGTCAGCCGCACATCATGGGCGAGATGTTCAAGAAGATCGCTGGTGTGGATTTGGTCCATGTGCCCTACAAGGGCGCTGGTCCGGCTGTGACCGATGTGTTGGGCGGCCAAATCCTTTTCACCTTCCCGGCCTTCCCGACCATCATGGGCCATATGGGCTCGGGCAAGTTGCGCCTGTTGGCAGTCAGCGGTGAGAAGCGGGTACCGGTGGCCCCGCAAGTGCCCACCATGGCCGAAGCCGGATTCAAGGACATGGACATGGGGGCTTGGTATGCCTTTTTTGCGCCAGCCGGAACGCCGCGCGATGTGGTGATGAAGCTCAATGCGACGGTAGCGAGCATCCTGTCTGAGCGTGACTTCGTCGAAAAGCACATGACCAGCCAAGGCATCGTGCCGATGTTCGGATCGCCCGAACAGATGAACGCCATGATCAAGACCGATATCGACCGCATGATTCAGATGGTCAAGCGTTCGGGGGCCAAGGTGGAGTAGCCGGGCGCTTGATGCCGGCGCGGTGTGCAAGGAAGAGGCTGGATTTGTCGCTATAATTCTCGGCTCTGTTCCTCAATAGCTCAGTCGGTAGAGCGCCGGACTGTTAATCCGTAGGTCCCTGGTTCGAGCCCAGGTTGAGGAGCCAAAAAATCAAGGACTTAGCTCCGCAAGGAGCTAGGTCCTTCGTCTTTTCCGGAACCCGTGGAGCCACTGTTCCAGACATTTTCGATCGCTCCTTCAGGGGCGTGGGGCCGGTCTTTGGCTCGAAACCGTATTGATCCCAGCGGGTCGCTGGCCTGGGCGACTGCCGATGAGCACGATGGAGCCGCTGGGTTTTTCGTAGCCCATGACAAAAGGTAGTTGGGCGATGGCCGGTCGCGCACTGAGGAAATCGCTCAAACGCTGGGCCGAGACGCTGTCTTTCCAAAGGGGGTGGGGTCGATTAAAGCGCCCGTGAGCATCCACCCTGAAATGCCGGTTCATCAATTCGATGTCGAGTCCGGTTTCGTCTTGCACCAGCACCCGAGCCTTCGCCGCAATCAGATCGGTCAGTACCGAGAAGTGGCTTTTTTGGGGAAGGTGCGAGGCCGACTTGAGGAAGACGGTGGAGGCCATATGCTCTGACAAGAAACGCCACTCCACCGAATCGGGTTTGAGGCCGCTGTTGGAGAGATTGATGCGCAGGTAGTCCACCGTGACTTTGCGCCGCTCGGGGGTTTGTATGATCATGCGCAGACCGTCGTAGCCGCTGAAGCTGGCCGGCGCCATCTCTTCGAGCCGTCCGTCGGGCAGGATGTTCAAGGGAACCATGCGCTCGATGGTGCTGCCGCTGATCAGGACGCTGTAGACCAGCATTTTGGTAAAGCGCGGTCGAACCGATCCTTTGCCTTCCAGGTCGTTGGTACGGAAGTAACCCAGACGAGAGAAGAAGGTTTGGGTCTGGCATTCCTTTTGGATGCGCTGCGCCTTCTGGTTGTCAGCAGCGGTCAATTCGGGCATCTGATCGGCAACCAGGATCAGATGGTCAGCCGATCCGAACAGAGCCAGCGGCGTGATCACATCAGGCCCTGAAAAGGGGTAGAGCACCCTGCGCGTGCCCAGGCGGCTGAGATGTTCTATGGACCAGAACTGCATCGGCGCGAGGAAGCGGCTTTGGTAGTCGCTGGCCAGTTGCGCGAAATGGGGGCAGTCGACTTGCGTCAGAGCCTGAAGCGGCAAGCTCGATGCAAGGATCGACTTGGGGCCCGGTGGTGCAACCGGGGTACTGGCCAGGGCGCAGGGTGCCAGCAGAGCCAGGCTTGTCATGCAGGCAGCCGCCCATCTTGTCCGATTCAGCGCAGGTCGGATCTTGGCTTGGGCAGTCGAGCCGGATGGCCACTGGGGGCGGGGCGCTAAGTTCGGATGGCCAAGCATTTGGGCGATTGGGCGGGGGCGCGGGTATCGGGAAGTACTGTTAGAAATTAGTGATCGGCACGAGGCTCGCGAAGTTGAGTCAGTCTTTGCATGAATTGGCGTGCGGCAGATTGCGGATCGGCAGCAGCCGTGATCGCCCGAACCACGGCTACTGAGCCCACGCCGCTGGCCATAACGGCCGGCAGACGCTCCTCGTCAATCCCGCCTATGGCGACCAGGGGATAGCGCTGCATGAGTCGGGCATACCGGGCCAGCCGCCCGGTGCCCTGCGCTGCGGTGGCCATGCGCTTGAGGGTGGTCGGAAAGACCGCCCCCAGGGCGACATAACTCGGGCTCAATCGATCGGCCCGCACCATCTCAGCGTAGCCATGGGTGCTCAGCCCAAGGCGGACGCCTGATTGACGCAGAAGCTCCCAGTCCCGTTCGGACAGTTGTCCCAGGTCTTCCTGACCGAGGTGCACTCCATATGCCCCAGCCGCCAGCGCTGCCCGCCAGTGGTCGTTGATGAACAGGCGGCTCGCGCTGCCCTGGACGTTTTCCACGGCCGCCCGGACTTCGCGCTCAATGGCCCTAGGGTCGTCAGACTTCAGCCGCAATTGCAGGGTTGGTACGCCGGCGCGGGCGAGTCGGCCGACCCACGCTGCGTCGGGCACCACAGCGTAGAGCCCGAGGTCCTGCGGGCAGGCGGCAAAGGCTTGCTCGCGCGGCCAGGGCGGCAGCTCAAAGTCCTCCGGCTGGTCTGGCCAGGCGGCCGGGTCAAACCGCCCGAGGCGCTCGCTTTGTCTCTGCCAGGCCCGCGCGATGACCTGCCCATCGATGTCGTCAAAAGCGATGCGGCTGCAAGCCAATCTAACGGCTTGCTCCACGGGCGTGCGGGCAGGTTCGAGTTCGCAGGGGACCGGCACCCATCCGTCCACGCCCAAGGTCGATCCATGGTGGGCGACGATGGCTTGCGCGGTTGCTTCGATGTCGCCGATCATGACTGATGCCAGAAAGGGGTGCCCAGCACCGGCGTGCTTGGCTGAGCCGCCTCTTGCTCGTTCATGGTGCCGCCGAGAAAGGCTTGGCGTCCGGCCCGCACGGCCAGAGCAAATGCCTGCGCCATGGCCACCGGATCGGTGGCCAGGGCCACGGCGGTATTGAGCAACACCGCGTCGTAACCCCATTCCATGACCTGGCAGGCATGCGAGGGCAGACCCAGGCCGGCATCGACGATCATGGGCACACTCAAACGTTCGCGCAGCACACGCATCGCGTACGGGTTGACCGGTCCTTTGCCGGTGCCTATGGGCGCGGCCCAGGGCATGACCGCCTGGCAGCCGACGTCGACCAGCTTGCGGCACACGAGCAGGTCTTCAGTGCAGTAGGGCAACACCCTGAAGCCCTGCTTGATCAAGGTGGCTGCCACTTCCACCAGCTGCAGCGTATCGGGCTGCAGGGTGTAGTCGTCGCCGATGAGTTCGAGCTTGATCCAGTCGGTCTGAAAGACTTCGCGCGCCATCTGTGCTGTGGTGATGGCCTCTTGCGCACTGTGGCAGCCAGCGGTGTTGGGCAGGACCGGTACGCCGCTGTCCCTGAGCAGCTGCCAAAAGCCTTGGCTCGTATCGGCCGAAGCCGCCGTTTGCCGACGCAGCGAGGCGGTGATCATGGCCGGCTTGGCGATACCCATGGCCTGTTGCAGCACGGCCGGTGAGGGATAGCGCGAGGTGCCCAAAAGCAAACGGCTCGGGAAGGTCTGTCCGTAAAGGACGAGTGGGTCGGAAGGAGTCTGGGGCTTCATGGTCTGGAGGATCATCCGCCGGTGATCGGCGAAATGACTTCAATCTGGTCTCCGTCTTTCAAGGCGGTGTCGGGGTAGCGGTCTCTGGGCACAAAGTGAAGGTTCAGGGCTACCGCATAAGGCGGCTTGAAGCCCAGGCTGTGGAGTGCTTCTTCAAGCGTGAAGTCGGCGCTCAGCTCGTGTGCCGTCTGGTTGATGAATACGCGTATGACCGTCATGGCATCGGGGCAAGCGCTTGCAGCCCAAAACCTTCAAGGGACAGCCCCCATGCATCGGCCAGCCGGCTGCAGCCGCTGTCGATGACCTCGACGATCACATCGAGCAGGGCAGGTGCAATCAGGAAGCCGTGACGATACAGGCCGTTGATCTGCAGCCGGCGCGGGCCGAGGCGGCGCAGAGCCGGCAGGTTGTCGGGCAGAGTGGGGCGCAGTTGCGTGGCCATCTCCAGCACCCGGGCTTCGGCAAAGCCGCTGTGCACCGAATAAGCCGCGCTCATGAGCTCGAGAGTCGAGCGCACGCTCGCCGGCGAGCGGTCTTCGGATTCGATTTCGGTCGCGCCGATCACAAACACATGGTCGGGCTTGGGGGCGATGTAAAGCGGATAACGCGGATGCACCAGGCGCAATGGCCTGCGCAATTGCACGTCGGGCGCGTGGACGCGCAGCACCTCACCCCTGACGCCGCGCAATTGGCGCCACTGGGGTTTGGCTCCCATACCCCGGCAATCAATGAGCCAGTGCCGCGGCTCTTGCCCCGGCTGCCCGAAGGAATCGGGCTCGCGAGGGCTGTTCCAGTGCAGATGCACCCCGCAATGAATCAGCGCCGCCAGCAGGGCCTGCATCAATTGGCGGTTGTCGAGCTGTCCCTCGCCGGGCAGCAAGAGGCCTTGCCCGAAACGACCGGCCAGCGCCGGTTCGGCCGCACCCAGTGCCGCGGCATCGAGCGTCTTGTAGGGGGGCAGGCCAGGGTGCTCGCCGGCGGTGCGTTGCAGATGTTTTTCCAGCTGTTCGGCGTGTGGTTGATCCTGCCGGTGCCAGATGATGAGCGTACCTTCCCGCTGAAAAAAAACCGGCTCCGGCAGCCAGGCGATAAGCGCAGGCCATCGCTCCAGCGCGTATTGGCCCATGCGTACCACCACCGCCTCGGTAACGGCCGATTCGGCCAGAGGGGCGAGCATCGAGGCTGCCACGCGGGCCGCCGACCCGCTGCCGTCCTGGGGGCCGGCCTCGTAGAGGTCGACCCTGTGACCTCGGCGCGCCAGTCCGAGCGCCAGCAGCCGGCCCATCAGGCCGGCGCCGAGAATCACCGTGTGTTCGTCTGGGGAGCTCATCGTTTTTGTGCTGGAGCTCACAGGGCGGGTCGCGGGACCGCTCTCAGGCGCAAACTTCCCACGCCAGCATGATCTGGATCGGGTGCGAGGGTCTATCTCAGTCCGAAGCCAGCGGACACCCCTGTTTCGCTCGGCTTCAATTACATCACATCGGCCCCGATTTTTGAGCGATGCCGATAATCGAGCCCATGAATGCTCCTGCCTCCTCAGTTCTTTGGCGGTACTGCCGCGTTTTGTCGATTGCCGGGTCTGACAGCGGTGGTGGTGCCGGCATTCAGGCCGATCTGAAGACGTTCAGTGCCCTGGGGTGCTACGGCATGACGGCGATCACCGCCCTGACCGCACAAAACACCCTGGGCGTTCGCGCCATCGAGCCGGTGAGCGCCGAGTTTCTCAAAGCTCAACTGCAGGCCGTTCTCGATGACATTGGCGTCGATGCGGTCAAGATCGGCATGTTGCACGCCCCGGAGATCGTCCGTGTGGTGGCCTGGGCGATCGATCATTACCGGCTCTCGCGGGTGGTGCTCGATCCGGTGATGGTGGCCACCAGCGGTGATCGCTTGATCGAGGAAGCTACCGTGCAGGTATTGCGCGATGAACTTTTTCCCCGTGCCTGCCTCATCACGCCCAACCTCGATGAGGCCTCGCTCTTGCTGGGTCGTCCGATTCCTGATGCACAGGCCTTGCCCGCGGCCGCTCATGATCTTCTGGCTCAAGGGGCGCGGGCGGTTTTGCTCAAGGGCGGGCACTTGCCCGGCGACGAACTCACCGATTTGCTGGTGCAAGTCGATCAACCGGATCTCGCGCTGAGATCGGCCCGTATCCCCAGCCGCAATCTCCATGGCACGGGGTGCACGCTTTCGTCGGCCATTGCGGCCTACCTGGCTCAGGGCT
The DNA here is from genome assembly GCA_964501235.1 of uncultured Polaromonas sp. Classification (GTDB taxonomy): domain Bacteria; phylum Pseudomonadota; class Gammaproteobacteria; order Burkholderiales; family Burkholderiaceae_C; genus Polaromonas. The sequence goes on from CAZCSD010000051.1 coordinate 10,951, forward strand.
TGACGCTGGAGACGGCGGTGGCCCAGGCGCGCTCTTACATCACACAAGCGCTTCACTGGGGCGCTGGGGTGCGCACGGGGCAGGGGCACGGGCCGCTGTGCCACGGCCACGCGCCGGTAACCATGCTGCGTCAGCCGCAAGCCTGAGTTCAGGCAGCCCGCGCGCGCGTCGCAGGGGTCATCCAGGCCAGCGCAAGGCTGGCTGCGCTAGAGGCAAGCAGCGCCGTCGCAAAGGGGGCCAGTGTCGGTATGCTGTCAGGGAAGCTGGCAGCCAGCAGCCCAGCTTGCACGCTGCCGCCGGTCCACCAACCCGGCGCGATGGCCCCGATCAGACCGGCCAGGCAGCCGCCCACTGCGGCCATCGGACTCATGCCTCGCCACAGGCCCAGCAGGACCGGCACTACGGCTGTGGCGCACAGCAGGTCGGCAATCAGAAACAGGCGCAGGACTGAGAAACCTTGCAGGGACACCCAGACCACGGGCAGCATCAGTACCACCGTGATCCAGCGCGCGGCCTTCAGCGAGACTCCGGGCCTGGCCGTGACCACCAGCGAGGCTATGGCGCTTTGCAGGGTGTCGACCGAAGAAGCCACCAGGGCGACCGCCAACAACAGCACCGGCAAAGCCAACCATGCCGGGGCATCGCCGAGCAGGGCGAAGAAGGGCATCGGGGGCGAGCCCGGGTCTTTGCCCAAGGCCATACACAGCATGCCTAAAAAGCCGATGAGGGCAATCACCGGGATGCTCATCAGGCCGCCGAGCCAGGCCCCTCGGCGCAATTGCGCATCCCCCTGGGCCGACCAGACGCGCTGCCAATACCCCTGGTGAAAGAGGTTGGCTGCTGTCACGGCGATCACCAGCGTGATCGCCACGCTCAGGGAAACCTCAAGGGGCGCCTGAGGCCAGGGACGGATTGCGGCGGTGGTGGGCAAGCTGGTCAGCAGCACCCCGACGACCACCGCCAGCAGCACCAGCAGCATCCAGGCCTGCCACCCGTCGGTGATCAGACTGGCGCGCAGGCCGCCCCAGGTGGTGTAAATCAGGGTGCTTGCGGCCACCGCGACGATCACCCAGGCTCCCGGCACCTCCGAGAGCAAGGCCGTGATGCCGCCCAGGGCAGTCAACTCGGCGGTGATGAAGCACAGCATGTAGAGGGCCGACAGCGCGCTGACCCACAGCCGCACTGTGCTGCCAAATCGCTCCTGCGCATATTCGGCGATCGTTCGACCCCGGGGCATGCGGCGGCGAATCGCGGGTCCGAAGGCAGCCAGCAGGAAAAACGGCAGGGCTGCCCCGATGGCGTAGCCCGCCAGTGCCACGGGGCCGACGAAAGCGCCGATCTCCGGCGGCGCAAAGAGGATCCAGGCCCCCAGTCCGGAGGCAAAGAAAGACAGTCCTAAGGTTGTCGCGGTTTGCGAGTTGCGAGCGGTCAGGTAGTCATCGAGACTGCTTGCGGCGCTGCGTCCGCGCAGGGCGACCCAGATGAAGAACACAAGACAGGCGGCCAGGGCCGCCAGGGTGGCATAAAACATGTCGCGCTTCCTCCGCCGGTATGAGCCGGATCAGGTTCCAGGGTTAGCGCAAGAGCGCAGTCTCAGCCCCTTTCGGGACTCCCCTGGCGACGGGTTGATGATAGTTTGGGTCCGGTGCGGACCCTTTGTATTGTAAAACCGGTGCGGCTGATGGCGTGCCTGCTTTACACGCCTTAATCGAAGACCGGCGACTCGACGCCCAGCACCTTGTGCAACTTCGGGCTGGTAGTGGTGTACTGCAGGTGAATCTTGCCCTTTTCCGGGAAGATGAGGGCGGCGGCAGCAAAAGCAGCCAGTGCGCATTCGTGAAAGCCCGAGAGGATGAGCTTTTTCTTGCCGGGGTAGGTGTTGATGTCGCCCACGGCAAAGATTCCGGGAATGTTGGTGGAGAACTTCTCGGTATCGACCACCAATTGCTTGCGCTCAATCTCCAGTCCCCAATCAGCGATGGGCCCGAGTTTGGGCGACAGTCCAAAGAACACCAGCATGATGTCCAGCGGAACCACGCGGGTCACTCCATCCCCGCCGGTGACTTTAGCTCCGACCATGCGGCCCTCGCGCTCTTCCAGGCCGGTGACTTGGCCAACGATGAATTGCATGGCATAGGCCTCGCAAAGCTCGCGCATTTTGGCAACGCTGGCCGGCGCTGCCTTGAAGCCATCGCGGCGGTGCACCAGGATCACGCTCTCGGCTTGGTTGGGACCCTCGGTGGCGAAATTGAGCGTCCAGTCCAGAGCCGAATCGCCCCCGCCGACGATCATGAGGTTTTTACCGGCGAAGTCAGCTGGATTCTTCACGCGGTAGAACAGTTGCGAGCCCTCGAATCGATCGAGCCCCTCGACCTTCAGGGTCCTCGGCTCGAAGGCGCCCACCCCGGCTGCGATGAAGAGGGTTTTGGTCAGAAAACGCGTGCCCTTGCTGGTTTCCACGAAGAAGCGGCCATCGTCTTGCTTTTGCACCGCCGATACGGTTTGACCGAGGTGGAAGGTGGCACCAAAAGGTGCGATCTGTTTGAGCAGGGCATCGGTGAGTTCTTTGCCGGTGCATACCGGGATGGCCGGTATGTCGTAGATCGGCTTGTCCGGATAAAGCTCAATGGGCTGGCCGCCCGGATAGGCCAGCGAATCGATGACATGGGCTTTGATTTCGAGCAGACCGAGTTCGAAAACCTGGAACAAGCCGACCGGTCCGGCGCCGACGATCACGGCATCGGTTTCGATCAGGTTGGCGCTTTGATCGTTGGGAGGAGTCACGGGTTTTTCCTGGGCGACCATCGGGGGCATACCGCCTCCGATGGAACGGGGCTGGTCAGCGTATCAGCTCGCCGAGCTTGTCGGTCTTGTCTTTCCAGTCGTCTGCGTCGGGCAGCGGCTGCTTGCGCTTGGTGATGCTTTTCCACGTCGGCAGTTTGGCCAGATCAGCGTTGAGTTTGGTAAAGGACTGCTGATCTGCAGGCAGATCTTCTTCAGCATAAATTGCGTTGACCGGGCATTCGGGGATGCAAACGGCGCAGTCGATGCACTCATCCGGATCGATGACCAACATGTTGGGTCCCTCGCGAAAGCAATCGACCGGGCAAACATCCACACAATCGGTGTACTTGCAGCGGATGCACGATTCGGAGACAACGTGGGTCATGACAGGCTGGTAAAGCAAATAAAACCTGATTTTATGGCCATTCGACCGCGACCTCCTCGCGCGCCCCCGTGGGGACACACTGCCAGGGACATCAGCTCGGCCGAACGCGCTGATATAGTGCGCGCCTGTTGGCAGCCCCAACCGGGGATGCGTGGCTTGGAGGAAGGTTTGATCATGGGCACGAACAGGCGTGACTGGATCGGTGCGGCGTTGGCGGTCTGGGCGGGGCACAGCGGGGCTCAAGGGGTGCCGAGCAAGACAGCGATCCGAATTGGTGAGATCAACAGCTATTCGGCCATTCCCCAGTTCACCGAGCCCTATCGGCAGGGTTGGCTATTGGCGGTCGAGGAGATCAACCAAGCGGGCGGTTTGTTGGGCCGGCCGGTGGAGGTGATCGCGCGCGACGATGCGGGCAAACCCGAGGAGGCGCTGCGGCACGCGATCGAGCTGACGGCCAAGGAAAAGGTGGATGTGCTGGCCGGCGGGTTTTTGTCCAATGTGGGGCTCGCGTTGGCCGACCACGCCTTGAGAAACAAGCGTCTGTTTGTGGCCAGCGAGCCCCTGACCGATGCCATCGTCTGGGACAAGGGCAATCGATACACCTTTCGGCTGCGGCCAAGTACCTATATGCAGGCGGCGATGCTGGTGGAGGAAGCGGTCAAAATTCCAGCCCGGCGTTGGGCCACGATCGCACCCAATTACGAATACGGGCAGAGCGCTGTGGCCAGCTTCAAAGAGCTTCTCAAGGCCCGGCGTCCTGATGTGGAGTTCGTTAGCGAGCAGTGGCCTGCACAGGGCAAGCTCGAAGCCGGTACCACCTTGCAGGCCACCATGGCCGCGCGGCCCGAAGCCCTGTTCAACGTGACCTTCGGGGCCGATCTCGCGCGCTTGGTGCGTGAGGGCAACCAGCGCGGCATCTTCCCCAAATTACCGGTCGTTTCCCTGCTCTCGGGCGAGCCCGAGTATTTGGACGTGCTCAAAGATGAAACGCCGCGAGGCTGGATTGTCACTGGCTACCCCTGGGACCAGATCGACTCGCGTGAGCATGCCAGCTTTGCGGCCAATTACATGCGCCGCTTTAGCGACAACCCCAAGCTGGGGTCGGTGGTGGGCTATGCCACGATGCAGGCGATCTTTGCAGCTATCCGCAAAGCCCGCACGCTGGACAATGAGAAGCTGGTTGAGGCGATGCGCGGTCTGCAGTTCAGCACCCCCTTCGGGATGGCCGAATTTCGTGCGATCGACCATCAATCGACCATGGGGGCCTATGTCGGCAAGCTCGATTTGCGCGGCAATCGAGGCACCATGGTGGAGTGGCGCTATGCCGATGGGCGCCGGTACCTCCCCAGCGATGCCTACGTCCGGGCGCGGCGGCCGGCGCAAGCCATGCGCTAGCAGCGGGCCCGTGTCTGCCCACGGGTTGGCCCGAAACGGTTAAAATCTTGGGTTTTCAGCGGCAAAGACTTGGGGGCAAGTCTGCGCTGCTGGGCCGTCAACGGGCCAGCCTGTTTCCGAGGTCGCTCCCCGATGTTCGTCACGGGTTGCGCCGCAAGTGGGAGGGCCGACGGTCGTTTCGTAGAACGCGCTCAGCGCATCTGTGAAGGCAAAGCCTGTGGCAAGAACTGAAACCAAGACCGCCGTCCTGCCGGACGGCCTGCGATACAAGTCCAAAGTCTCGGGTTCGCCCTTTGTGGCCACCACTTCGTTTGGCAGTGCGACCATGTCCTGTTTCCTCTGCGGCAAGCACAGACCCAGGTCGATGATGGGCACCAAGAAGGTGCTGGGTAAGGCGCAGGCGGTCTGTGCGCCTTCGTGCAAAGAACTTGATGCCCAGTTGAGCAAAAAGTAGGCGCCAGGCGCTCAGCCGCTGAAGAAATTCTTGAGCTTGTCTGTCCAGCCCTCTTCAGTGGGGGTGTGACGAGCGCCCCCCTTCTTGAGCGAATCCTCAAAGTCTTTGAGCAGCTTGCGCTGATGCTCGGTCAGCTTGATCGGCGTCTCCACTGCGATGTGGCAGTAAAGATCACCCGGGTAGCTCGATCGCAAACCCTTGATTCCCTTGCCGCGCAGGCGAAATTGCTTGCCAGCCTGCGTGCCTTCGGGGATGTCAATGGCCGCCTTGCCTGAGAGGGTGGGCACCTCAATCTCGCCGCCCAGGGCGGCCCTGGGGAAGCTGATGGGCACCACGCAGTGCAGATCGTCTCCATCGCGCTCGAAGATGTCGTGCTTCTTGATACGGATTTCGATGTACAGATCGCCGGCAGGCCCTCCGTTGGTGCCCGGCTCGCCGTTGCCCGAGGAGCGGATGCGCATGCCGCTGTCGATACCCGCCGGGATTTTGACCTCCAGCGTCTTGTGTGCCTTGATCTTGCCCACACCATGGCAGGCCACGCAAGGTTCGGGAACGAGCTTGCCGGTGCCGCGGCACTGTGGGCAGGTTTGCTGTACGCTGAAAAATCCCTGACGCATCTGGACCACACCGGCTCCATTGCAGGTGGTACAACTGACCACCTTGGTCCCCGGTTTGGCACCCGATCCTGAACATGTGCGGCAGTCATCCCAGCTGGGGATGCGGATTTGTGCATCCTTGCCCGCTGCCGCCTCTTCCAGCGATACCTCCATCGCGTAGCTGATGTCGTTGCCGCGGAAGACCTGTCGACCTCCGCCGCGCCGACCGCCTCCGAACACATCGCCGAAGATGTCGCCAAAGGCCTCCGCAAATCCGCCAAAGCCCTCGGCCCCGCCTGCCGCTGCGCGCATATTCGGATCCACGCCCGCATGACCGTACTGGTCGTAGGCGGTCCTTTTGCTGCTGTCCGATAGGACTTCATAGGCCTCTTTGGCCTCTTTGAATTTTTCCTCGGCGGCCTTGGCCGCCTCGCCCTGATTGCGGTCAGGGTGGTACTTCATGGCCAGTTTGCGGTAGGCCTTCTTGATGTCCTCGTCGCTGGCGTTGCGAGGCACACCCAGCGTGTCGTAAAAGTCTTTTTTGGCCATGAAACCGTAAATTCAGTCGTCAATATATTGCGCCAGGGTCATGAAAGAAAGCGCAGTCCCGGCGAATCAGGGGCTGCGCTTGAGCGAAGTAGGGCCGGCCTCAAGGAACTGGCCTCTGGCCCAGCGGGGGTTTAGCCTCGCTTGACCTCCTTGACCTCGGCGTCCACCACATTATCGTCCTGAGCCTTGGCGGCGCTGGCCGAATCGTCCGCCGACTGAGCGCCTGCGGCACCGGCTGGCCCTTGGGCGGCCTGTGCGGCCTGCATGTCGGCGTACATCTTCTCGCCGAGCTTCTGGCTGGCCTCGGTCAGAGCCTTGGAAGATGATTCGATGGCCGCCTTGTCCTCGCCTTTGAGGGCCGCCTCCATGTCAGCGATGGCCTTTTCGATCTTTTCCTTCTCGCCCGCTTCGAGCTTGTCGCCATATTCCCCCAGCGACTTCTTCACGCTGTGCACCAGGGCGTCGGCGTTGTTCTTGGCTTGCACGAACTCGACTTTTTCCTTGTCGGCCTCGGCGTTGACCTCGGCGTCCTTGACCATCTGCTCGATTTCAGCCTCGGACAGACCGGAATTGGCCTTGATGGTGATCTTGTTTTCTTTGCCGGTGCCTTTGTCCTTGGCGGTCACGTGCAGGATACCGTTGGCATCGATGTCGAAAGTAACCTCGATCTGCGGCGTACCGCGGGCAGCTGGCGGGATGCCCTCGAGGTTGAATTCGCCCAGGCCCTTGTTGGCCGAGGCAATCTCGCG
>CAZCSD010000052.1:0-17846 GCA_964501235.1 uncultured Polaromonas sp.
AGCTGGGCCTTGAGCAGCTTGCCCATCTCCGAGGGGTTGCGGGTGACCTTAAAGCCGCAGGCCTCCATGATGGCGAGCTTGGCGTCGGCGGTGTCGGCACCGCCGGAGATCAGCGCACCGGCATGGCCCATGCGCTTGCCCGGTGGGGCGGTCACGCCGGCGATAAATCCGACCACGGGCTTTTTCATGTTCGCTTTGCACCACTGCGCCGCCTCTGCCTCATCCGGGCCGCCGATCTCGCCGATCATGATCACGGCATCGGTGTCGGGGTCTTCATTGAAGGCCTTCATCACATCGATGTGCTTGAGGCCGTTGATGGGGTCACCGCCGATGCCGACAGCGCTCGATTGGCCCAGACCGATCTCGGTGAGCTGGGCCACCGCCTCGTAAGTGAGCGTACCCGAACGCGAGACCACGCCAATACGTCCTTTGCGGTGGATATGTCCCGGCATGATGCCGATCTTGATTTCCTCGGGCGTGATCAGGCCCGGGCAGTTGGGCCCGAGCAGCAGGGTGCGCTTGCCACCGGCGGCCTCCTTGGCCTTCATCTTGTTGCGCACTTCCAGCATGTCACGCACCGGAATGCCCTCGGTGATGCAGATGGCCAGATCAAGGTCGGCCTCGACGGCTTCCCAGATGGCCGCAGCCGCGCCAGCCGGCGGCACGTAAATGACCGAGACGGTGGCGCCCGTCTGTGCTGCGGCTTCCTTGACCGAGGCGTAGATCGGGATGTTGAAGATTTTCTCGCCGGCCTTTTTGGGGTTGACGCCAGCGACAAAGCAGTTCTTGCCATTGGCATATTCCTGACACTTCTCGGTGTGGAACTGACCGGTCTTGCCGGTGATGCCCTGGGTGATGACTTTGGTGTTCTTGTTGATATAGATGGACATGAATTGCTCCCGCGCGGGTTCAGGCGGCCTTGACGGCCGCCACCACTTTCTGTGCTGCCTCGGCCATGGTGTCGGCGCTGATGATGGGCAGGCCCGATTCGGCCAGCATCTTCTTGCCCAGTTCTTCGTTGGTGCCTTTCATGCGCACCACCAGCGGCACCTTGAGATTGACCGCTTTGCAGGCGGTGATCACGCCGGTGGCAATCGTGTCGCACTTCATGATGCCGCCGAAGATGTTGACCAAAATGGCCTTGACCTTGGGGTTCTTGAGCATGATCTTGAAGGCTTCGGTTACCTTCTCCGGGGTGGCGCCCCCGCCCACATCAAGAAAGTTGGCTGGCTCGGCGCCGAAGAGCTTGATGGTGTCCATCGTCGCCATGGCCAGGCCCGCGCCATTGACCAGGCAGCCGATGTTGCCGTCCAGCGAGATGTAGGCCAGGTCGAACTTGGAGGCTTCGATCTCCGCCGGATCCTCTTCATCGAGGTCACGCAGGGCCAGGATGTCGGGGTGGCGGAACAGGGCGTTGGAGTCGAAGTTGAACTTGGCATCCAGGGCGATGATCTTGCCTTTGCTGTCGCGGTTGAGGGGGTTGATCTCCACCAGAGAGGCATCGGTCTCCATGTAGCACTTGTAGAGCTTTTGGCAGACGTCGATCAACTGCGCCACCGAGTCGGCCGGCATGCCGATGCCCTGGGCCAGCTCTTGGCCTTGCGCCTGAGTCACTCCGACCAGAGGATCGACAAAGACCTTGATGATTTTTTCGGGCGTGCTGTGCGCCACTTCCTCGATGTCCATGCCACCTTCGCTGGAGGCAATGAAGGCCACCTTCTGCGAGCCCCGGTCGGTCACGAGGGACAGGTAGTATTCCTTCTGAATATCTGCGCCGTCCTCAATATAGAGACGCCGCACCTTTTGCCCTTCAGGCCCAGTCTGATGGGTCTTGAGCTGCATGCCCAGAATCTGGCCGGCCAAGTCTTTGACTTGGTCAATGCTCTTGGCCACCTTGACGCCGCCGCCTTTGCCGCGGCCGCCAGCATGGATTTGAGCCTTGACCACCCAAACCGGACCGCCCAGTTTTTGAGCGGCCTCCACGGCCTCCTGCACGGTAAAGGCCGGTATGCCCCGGGGCACCGGAACGCCAAACTGGCGCAGGATTTCCTTGGCTTGGTATTCGTGTATCTTCATAAGAACGCTTTCACAGAGTCGGTGGAGACAGCCGCGCGCGTCGGACCCGTGCGCTTAGCCTGGGCGCACACCCCCTCCCCAGTGGGCGCGGCCGAGCCAGTGATGGCAGCGGCAAACTGTATCATGGTGCATTGCATCAATGTTTTCAGCGAGCTTACGCGGCCCAGCGGGCTGGCGACAACCCGCCCACAGCCTCCTCTCACCCTATGACCCAGGTTTTTATCGATGGCGAGGCCGGCACCACCGGCCTGCAAATCCGCGAGCGTCTGGCCGGCCTGGCCGGGGTGGATCTGGTCAGCATCGCCCCCGAGCGGCGCAAGGATCCGCAGGCCAAGCGCGAGCTGATGGCCCAGGTCGGCCTGGTGATCCTGTGCCTGCATGACGAGGCCGCTCGCGAGTCGGTGGCCATGATCGATACCCTGCCTGCCGGCAGTCAGCCCCGCATCATCGACGCTTCCACAGCCCACCGCACCGCGCCGGGCTGGGTGTTCGGCTTTCCTGAGCTGGCCCCGGGCCAGCAAGAGGCGGTGCGGCAGGCCGCCCGGGTGGCCAATCCGGGCTGCTATGCCACCGGGGTGATTGCCCTGATTCGGCCCTTGGTTGACGCCGGCCTGATTCCAGCTGATCACCCCTTGGTCTTACCCGCCGTGAGCGGCTACTCCGGCGGTGGGCGGCAGATGATCGAAGCCTACGAGGCGGGGACCGCGCCGCTTTTCGAGACCTACGCCCTGGGCCTCAATCACAAGCACATGCCCGAGATCATGAAGTACACCGGCATGAAGCGGCGGCCCCTCTTTGTGCCTTCGGTGGGCAACTTCCGCCAGGGCATGCTGGTGGAGCTGCCCCTGCACCTGGACCTGCTGCCCGGCCGGCCGGCCGCTGCCCAGCTTGAGGACGCCTTGCGTCGACACTATGCGGGCAGCCCCTGGGTGACGGTCCAGCCGGCGCCCGCGTCCGGCCGGCTCGATGCGCTGGCGCTCAATGACAGCAATCGCATGGAGCTGTTCGTCTTCGCCAATGAGCAGCATCACCAAGCGGTTCTGATCGCCCGGCTGGACAATCTGGGCAAAGGCGCCAGCGGCGCTGCGGTGCAGAACCTGCGGCTGATGCTGGGAGTCTGATCGGCCCGATCGGGTCGCGGGCGCGCGCCGCTGACCGTGCGGCACAAGACCTGCGGGAACCTGCTTTCATCCGGCTGAGTTTGGATCAGCCGGTTACTTTGCGCGCCACTTCGGCACTGAAGCCGCGGCCGATCAGAAAGCGAATCTGGCGTGCCCGCTCGCGCGGGTCACTGCAGGCCTGGCCAAACCGTCGCGCCCAGATGCTGCGGGCGCGATCGAGCTCGCTGGCTTTCAAGACTCCCAAGGCGTGGTCGACAGCCTGCCCGCCCAGTCCCCGGCTTGCCAGTTCCTGCTGTATGCGGGCCAGCCCGAAGCGTTCGGCGCGGCGGTGGACCACAGACTCGAGAACGCGCTGCTCGTTGATGAAGTCTTTGGCCTGCAGTTCATCGAGCAGCCGCTCGAGCTCGCCGGGTTCGCGCGCGTGTGCAGCCAGCTTGCGCTCGAGTTCGAGCCGTGAATGCTCACGCCCCGCCAGCAGGCGCAGAGCCCGGCCCTTGAGAGACGGTGCCGATGCGGCGTCTTGGGATGGCCGCTTGCTCACGCCTCGCGCCAAAGCACAAGTCCCAACTGCCGCGCGCCGCGCCAGAGCAGGCGCAGGCTGCGAAAGCCAATCTGGCCCAGAACCCAGAGGATTTTGATGGCAAGCATGGTATGGCTCCCAGTCAGTCTTTACGAAGCCAGCTTCATCTTGCGCGGCTTATCGCTTATCTCTTCGTTGGCGGCCTCGGCCGGCTCGGATGCAGGCAGGAGCGGCACGCCCAGATGCTCACGTACCTTGTTTTCGATTTCGAAGGCCAGCTCGGGGTTCTCCTTGAGAAACTCGCGTGCGTTGTCGCGGCCCTGACCGATTTTTTCCCCCTGGTAGGCAAACCAGGCGCCGGATTTTTCGATGATGTTGCTGGCCACGCCCAGATCGAGGACTTCACCCAGGCGGCTGATGCCCTCGCCGTAGAGGATGTCGAATTCGGCCGTCTTGAAGGGTGAGGCCACTTTGTTCTTGACCACCTTGACCTTGGTCTCATTGCCGATCACATCCTCGCCTTTCTTGATGGAGCCGGTGCGACGGATGTCCAGGCGTACCGAGGCGTAGAACTTGAGCGCATTGCCGCCGGTGGTGGTTTCGGGGCTGCCGAACATGACACCAATCTTCATGCGAATCTGGTTGATGAAGATGACGGTGCAGTTGGCCTTTTTGATGGTGGCTGTCAGCTTGCGCAGGGCTTGGCTCATCAGGCGCGCCTGCAGACCGGGCAGGGAGTCGCCCATTTCGCCTTCGAGTTCGGCCTTGGGGGTGAGCGCGGCCACCGAATCGACCACGATCAGGTCGACCGCGCCCGAGCGGGTGAGTGCGTCGACAATTTCAAGCGCCTGCTCGCCGGTGTCGGGCTGGGAGATGAGCAGGTCGTGCAGGTTCACGCCCAGTTTTTGGGCGTACTGGATGTCCAGTGCGTGCTCGGCATCGACGAAGGCACAGGTGCCGCCCAGCCGCTGCATTTCGGCGATGACCTGCAGGGTCAGCGTGGTCTTGCCCGAGGACTCCGGGCCGTAGATTTCGATGACGCGCCCGCGCGGCAGGCCGCCCACACCCAGGGCGATGTCCAGGCCGAGCGAGCCGGTGGACACCACCTGGATGTCTTCGGCGGTTTCGCCAGCGCCCAGGCTCATGATGGTGCCTTTGCCAAACTGCTTTTCGATTTGAGCGAGCGCCGCCTGGAGAGCTTTGGCTTTTTCGGTGTTGAGGGTCTTGACCACTGCGTCCATGAAAAACTCCTTTTAAATCAATGCTTTAATCAGATTTTGGGGCGCCGCCTGGCTGTGTGGATGAATTCACAGCCTGGATGCATGACCAGTACTTTATCACCCGATATCACCAAGTAAATACTTTTTTTGGTCAGTTTGCCTTACCATTTAAGGATGCCTCTTTCCCTTGCCGACGCCAACGATCCGGGCTGGCGCCTGACACATTTGGGCCGCCTGCTCGGACACAGTCTGCGCCGTTTTGACGCCCGCGTGCTGCAGTTGATGGCGCGCGATCCGCAGGTGCCGCTGGCTCTGTCGAATCTGGCTGCCCGCGAGCAAATCGGTGCAGCGCACATTCACATCACGCGGCATTTAGCCCTCGGGGGTTCGCGTTTGAGCGATCTGGCTCTGAGCGCCGGCATGAGCAAGCAAGCTATGGGCGATCTGGTCGATCAGTGCGAGGCCTGGGGCCTGGTCGTGCGGCGGAGGGATCTTCGGGACGGCCGCGCCAGGCGCGTGGTCTTCACCGAGATCGGCCAGCAGTGGCTGCACGCCTTCCACCGCGCGGTCTCGCAGGCGCAGGCCGAGTTCGCGCAGACGGTGGGGGAGCAGGTGGCCACCGTGGTTGCTCTGGGTTTGGAGGCCTATGCCAACGGTTATGAGCCTTGAGAGAGCCGCCCAGGGCCGCGCCGTAAGCAGCCTAGAATGATTTAAAAAACCGGCCTGCCGCAGGCGCCGGCCTCTGGCAGAAGGCACGAGGGATGCTCCCGCTTGCCCGGGAGCGCTTGAAGGAGACCGCCATGCGAATCTTGATTGCCGAAGATGACCACGTCTTGGCCGATGGCCTGTTGCGCACGCTGCGCAGTTCCGGCGCAGTTGTCGATCATGTGACCAGTGGCACCGAGGCTGACGCGGCCTTGATGGTCAACACCGAATTTGACCTGCTCATCCTCGATCTGGGTTTGCCGCGCCTGCACGGGCTCGAGGTCCTCAAGCGCCTGCGGGCCCGGGGCAGTGTGATGCCAGTACTCATCCTCACCGCCGCTGACAGCGTCGATGACCGCGTCAAAGGGCTCGACTACGGCGCTGACGACTACATGGCCAAGCCGTTTTCTCTGCAGGAGCTCGAGGCCCGTGTACGGGCTCTGACCCGGCGCGGCATGGGCGGGGCCAGCAGCACCATCAAGCACGGCCCCATGGTCTACGACCAAGCGGGCCGGGTGGCCACCATCGACGGTCAGATGATCGAACTGTCGGCCCGGGAGCTGGGCTTGCTCGAGGTCCTTCTGCAACGCGCCGGTCGGCTGGTCAGCAAGGACCAATTGGTCGAACGTTTGTGCGAGTGGGGCGAGGAGGTCAGCAACAATGCCATTGAGGTGTACATCCATCGCCTGCGCAAGAAGATCGAGAAGGGTCCGATTCGCATTGCCACCGTGCGCGGGTTGGGCTATTGCCTCGAGAAGATTCCCTGAGGTGTCTTCCTTTGGCTTTTTCGGGGCCATGAGCACACGCTCCTCTGCCCGTCAGGCGCGCGCGTGAAACCATTCATGCGCGATCGCCGCAGCCTTTTCGGCGAGATTCTCGATTGGATGCTCACGCCGCTGCTCTTGCTGTGGCCCATCACCCTGGCCCTGACTTGGCTGGTGGCGCAAAACACGGCGGGTAAGCCTTTTGACCGCGCGCTCGAGCACAGCGTCAACGCCTTGGGCCAATTGGTCGTGGTGCGCGAGGGGCGGGTGTCTTTTTCCCTGCCAGCGCCAGCGCGTGAAATCCTGCGTGCCGATGACAGCGACCAGATTTTTTTTCAGGTCCGCCGGGACAATGGCGACCTGCTGGCCGGAGAACATGATCTGCCCTCGCCTCAGGAGCCGGCCAGCACGGACGGTCAGGTCCGGCTGCGCGAAGACATGATGCAAAGCAAGGAAGTGCGTGTGGCCTACCGCTGGACGGTGGTCAACACGCAGCCGCCCGAACGGGTGCTGATCCAGGTGGCCGAGACGCTGGAAAAGCGCAAGACCTTGGCTGCTGAAATCGTCAAAGGCGTCATGGTGCCGCAATTCGTCACCCTGCCCTTGGCGGTGCTGCTGGTCTGGCTTGCGCTGGTGCGTGGCATCCGCCCGCTGGCTCAGCTCGAGCGGCGCATCCGCGCTCGCAAGGCCGATGACATGAGCCCCCTGGATGAACGCTCCGTGCCTGAGGAAGTGGCCCCCCTGGTGTCGTCGATCAATGACTTGCTCAGCCGCCTCAAGGCCTCCCTGAGCACGCAAAAGCGCTTCCTGGCCGATGCTGCCCATCAGCTCAAAACCCCCTTGGCTGGGCTGCGCATGCAGGCCGATCTGGCCCAGCGCCAGGCCGATGCTGATGAGCTCAAGCGATCGCTGCAACAAATTGGCCGCGCCAGCGTGCGCGCTACTCACACGGTCAATCAGCTACTGGCGCTGGCGCGCGCAGAAAGCAGTGGACGCTTTTTGGCCACGGCCCCGGTGGAACTGGTCGAGGTGATTGCGGGAGCGATTCAGGACTCGCTGGCGCGGGCGCTGGACAAGCGCATTGATCTTGGCTACGAGGGCCCTGAGCCGGGACAGGCGCCCAGCACGGTCGAGGGCAACGCCACCTTGCTGCGTGAGATGGTGCGCAATTTGATCGATAACGGCATCAACTACACACCCGATGGCGGCCAAGTCACCGTGCGTCTGTTGGCCGATGCCCGCGGCGGATCCTTGACCCTGGCGGTGGAGGACACCGGCCCTGGCATTCCAGAGGCCGAGCGCGAGCGGGTATTCCAGCCTTTCTACCGCGCGCTGGGTACTAACGTGGATGGGTCGGGTCTGGGCCTGGCCATTGTGGCCGAGATCGTGCGACAGCACGGCGCAGAGGTGAGCCTGGACAGCTGCGGTCTTCCACCGCCCCAGGTCGGCGCCCGCGTGAGGATAAGCTTCAGACAGGCGATGCTCAGGTCCGAAGAAGCCGCGGCCTCGCCACGATCGGGCCCTTGAATCAGCCCAGATGCTTGCCGATCAGACCTGCCAGCTCGAACATATTGACCTGCGGCTTACCGAGCACTGGTAGCAAGGCCGCGTCGGCGTTGATCTGCCGCTTGTCTTTTGCGTCCTGCAGCTTGTGGGTCTTGATGTACTCCCACAACGCCTTCATCACCTGCGGTCGCGTGGTGGGCGCCGGCCCGATGATTGCGGCCAGTGCGGCGCTCGGTTGTTTCTGGGACGCTGGGCTCGCCTGACGAGGCGCTTTGGTGGCTTTGGCGGGGGGCTTTGCGGCCGCGGTCTTCTTGCGCACGGCGCCGGCCTGGGTCGCTGCCGCGCGCGTCCCCGCTCCCGCCCCCGTCTTGCGCGGCGGATACTTGGACGGCGCAAATTCGAAGTTCACCTTGCCTGCCTCGGCGTCCCAGGCCAGCATGGCTTTGAAGGCGCGGCGCGTACGGCTGGAGATGAACTTCTCGAGCATGTCGGTCTTGCCGGTGCTCAGCAGCTTTTGCATCTGCGCCCGCTCGATCGGTTGTTGCAGGATGATCATGCCGCTCTTGAAGTCGCAGCTGGGCACCGCCTGGGTGTGGGTGGGCACGGACTTTTCGCAGACGTAGTTTTTGCCGTGTTCGCGCACCGCAGCGCCGCACTTGGGGCAGGCCCCCAGGGGCTCTTGCTCGCCAAAGTCCACCAGCTCGCCGCTGTTGGCCTCGTCCTGTCCGAAGTCGAATTCGAGCTTGTAGTTCTTGGCCTCGTCGTCGAACTTGAGCACCATCTCGGCCGTGAAGGGCCAGCCGGCCTTGCTGCGAAATCCGTCCAAGGGGCCGATGTGCCGTTGGCGCAGAAATTGTTCAACCTCGGGCAGCTCGAAGGTGCGCCCGCCCGGCGACTTGCCGATGGAAAAGCCGCAGCCCTCGCTCTCGCCGCTCTTGCCGGTGCAGGCATAGCGGCGGTAGTTTTCCTTGACCACGCCACCGCAATTCGGACAAGACGCCTGCAAAGTCGCGTAGTCCCCGGGGATCGTGTCGCGGTCGTAGCCTTTGGCCTTGGCCACGATTTTTTCGGTCATGGCGTTGATCTCGGCCATGAACTGCGCGCGGCTAAGCTGGCCCTTTTCCATTTGCGAGAGCTTGTGCTCCCACTCGCCGGTGAGCTCGGGGCGCGAGAGTTCTTCCACCTGCAGCCCGCGCAGCAGCGTCATCAGTTGGAAGGCCTTGGCCGTGGGGATGAGTTCGCGGCCCTCGCGCAGCATGTACTTTTCGTTGAGCAGGCCCTCGATGATGGCCGCGCGCGTAGCCGGTGTGCCCAAACCTTTTTCTTGCATGGCCTCGCGCAGCTCGTCGTCGTCGATGAGTTTGCCGGCCCCTTCCATGGCGCCCAGCAGTGTGGCCTCGGAGTAGCGGGCCGGTGGGCGGGTCTTCAGGCCCTTGGCCTCGGCGCTTTCGGTGAGGGGCTTCTCGCCGGGCTGCACCGCCACCAGGGTCTTGGCGTTTTCGTCGTCCTCTTTCTCGGCCTCCTTGCCCCAGATGGCCTGCCAGCCCGGGTTGACCCGTACTTTGCCCACGCTCTTGAAGTGGTGCACGTCCACTTTGCTGATGCGCGTGGTCACCAAAAATTCGGCGCTGGGGTAGAACACCGACATGAAGCGCTTGACCACCAGGTCATAGAGCTTTTGCTCGGCCTCCGACAGCCCCGAGGGCGTCTGCAGCGTGGGAATGATGGCGAAGTGGTCCGAGACCTTGGCGTTGTCGAAGATGCGCTTGGAAGGCTTGATGTAGCCCTTGTTGAGCGCCACCAACGCATGCGGCGCCAGGTGCTTCATACCGCTGTCGGCCAGCATCTCGAAGGTCTGCTTGACCACGGGCAAGTAGTCCTCGGGCAGATGGCGCGAGTCGGTACGCGGATAGGTCAGGGCCTTGTGCCGCTCGTACAGGCTTTGGGCCAGGGCCAGTGTGGTCTTGGCCGAAAAGCCGAAGCGACCGTTGGCCTCGCGCTGTAAGCTGGTCAGGTCGAACAGCGCCGGCGAGGCCTCGGTCTTGGGCGTCGATTCGTCTGTCACGCTGGCCGGCTTGCCGCGCACCGCGTCGGCGATCTCGGCCGCGCGCCTGGCATCCCACACGCGGTCGGCTTTTTTCTCGGCGTCTTCGGCGTCCTTCTTCCAGGCGGGGTCGAACCACTTGCCGGCGTAGCTGCCGGCCTGCGCGGCAAAGCTGGCGTGAATTTCCCAGAAATCGCGGCTGACAAACTTGCGGATCTGCTCTTCGCGTTCGACCACGATGGCCAGCGTGGGCGTCTGCACACGGCCCACGGTGGTCAGGAAAAAGCCGCCGTCGCGCGAGTTGAAGGCTGTCATGGCCCGCGTGCCGTTGATGCCCACCAGCCAGTCGGCCTCGGAGCGGCAGCGCGCCGCGTCGGCCAGAGGCAGCATCTGCGCATCGGGACGCAGTTTGTCAAAGCCCTCGCGGATGGCCGCTGGCGTCATGGACTGCAGCCACAGGCGCTTGACGGGCTGCTTGGTCTTGGCGTACTGCTGGATCAGGCGAAAGATCAGCTCGCCCTCGCGACCGGCATCGCAGGCATTCACAAAAGCGCTCACGTCCTTGCGCTTGGCCAGTTTGACGATGGCGCCCAGCCGGCCCTTGGTCTTTTCTATGGGCTTGAGCTCGAAAAAGGGCGGGATCACCGGCAGGTTGGCAAAACTCCACTTGCCGCGCTTGACGTCAAATTCCTCGGGCGCCTGAATCTCCACCAGGTGTCCTACGGCGGAGGTGACGATCCAGCCTTCGTTTTCAAAATACTCTTCGTGCTTTTCGAACTTGCCGGCGGTGGGCGTGAGCGCACGCACGATGTCTTGGGCTACCGAGGGCTTTTCTGCGATCACCAGTGTTTTGGTCGTCATTGTCTGTCTTTCGTTCAAGCGCTGTGTCATGCGATACGGCTCCGTCCGGACAAGCACATTGCGGGCCCCACCCCTACAATGCCGCTTCGCGCGCACGCGTGCGCACACGCGCGCGCACGCACGCACCAAATAACCATAGCAAAAATTCAACTGTGCCGATCTCTAAAGCCCCCGCTGCAGAAAAAAACCGTAAATCAGCTCGGTCGTCGGGCCGTCGCATACAGACCCGTCGATCGGGTGTGCATGGCCTGGGCGTCTTCGCGGTGCGGGCCATCGCCCCCGGTGAGGTGATCATCGAGTACACCGGGCAGATCATCACCTGGAAGCAGGCGCTCAAGCGCCATCCGCATGATCCTAAAGACCCCAATCACACCTTCTACTTCCATATCGATGATGGGAGGGTGATCGATGCCAAGTACGGCGGCAACTCCGCGCGCTGGATCAACCACAGCTGTGCGCCCAACTGCGAGGCCGACGAGCAGGAGGGCCGTGTTTTCATTAAGGCGCTCCGGCGCATCCGTGCCGGCGAGGAGCTCTTCTACGACTATGGGCTCGTCATCGATGCGCCCTACACCAAGAAGCTCAAGGCCGAGTATCCGTGTTGGTGCGGCGCTCGCCAGTGCCGCGGCACCCTGCTGGCCCCCAAGCGCTGAGGGCGCCCCTGATGCCGACCGACCGCCTGCGCTGGCCGGCCGAGGCCCTCTGGCAGGCCATCGAGCCCCGGCTGCCGGGCTTTACCGTAGAGGTGGTCGCTGAGATTGACTCGACCAACAGTGAGCTCATGCGTCGCTGCCGAGACGGCCGCGGCGATCCGGTGCTGCTGGTGGCCGAGCGGCAAAGCGCAGGTCGTGGTCGCTTGGGTCGCAGTTGGCACAGCCCGCCGGGCTCGAGTCTGACTTTTTCGCTCGGTCTGCCCCTGGCACCGCCGAACTGGTCGGGCTTGTCGTTGGCCGTTGGGGTGAGCCTGGCCGAGTCGCTCCAGTCCTTAGGGGTTGTGGGGGTGGGCCTGAAGTGGCCCAATGACATCTGGTTGGGGCAGGCCAAGCTGGCCGGTATCCTGATCGAGACGGCTGGCGCTCAGCGCTATGCGGTGGTGGGGGTGGGGCTCAATTTGCAGGAACCCTCGCCGGGCTGGGTGCCACCAGGGCCGCAGACGGCGGCGCCGCCGGCCTGGTTGAACTCGGTGCTTGAGGCCGATGGCCCGGCGGTGCTGGCAGCGGTGATTCCGCCGCTGGTTGCTGATGTGTTGGAGTTCGAGCGCGGGGGCTGGGCTGCGTTTGCCCGGCGCTTCGATGCGCTTGATGCCCTGCGCGGCCAGCAGGTACGTCTGTCCGATGGTCTCGAAGGCCAAGCCGATGGCGTCGGCCCCGAGGGGGCCCTGCGCCTGCTCACGCCCGCCGGCGTGCGGCAGGTGGTCAGCGGCGAATTGAGCGTGCGCCCCCTGGGCGCATAAAAAAACGCCGGGGTACCGGCGTTTTCGTGGTCGCACCTCGTGGGATGCGGCTCTGTACTGTGTCACTTTGCCGGTCGAAATTTTCAGGAGGATCCCCCTGTACCGGTCTGCCCCGTCTCCTCGGCTCCTCGAAGGCGGGCCTTTGAAGGGCCGCCTCGATGGGTTGGACTATAGGCGGCCGGGTCGGGCGTTTGTCTCAGGGCTTACCCGGGGCGCAGGAGCTTGGACACTTACGTTTTGAGTCGTTTAGCCCCCCTTGGACTCAATCGCCCTGACTGATCCAGGCGGCCGCCTTCTCTGCCATCATGAGCGTTGGTGCATTGGTATTGCCGCTGGTGATCAGGGGCATGGCGCCGGCATCGACCACCCTCAGCGCCGCTACGCCGCGCACGCGCAGATGCGGGTCAAGAACGGCCATCGGGTCGTCAGCCCTGCCCATGCGGGTCGTGCCCACCGGGTGGAAGATGGTGGTGGCGATGTCTCCGGCCAGGCGGGCCAATTCTGCGTCGCTTTCGTATTGCGCCCCGGGCTTGAATTCTTCCGGCTGCCAGCGGGCCAGTGCGCTCTGGCTGACGATGCGCCGCGTCAGCCGCAGCGACTGCGCAGCCACTTGACGGTCTTCATGGGTGCTCAGGTAGTTGGGCGCGATCAGGGGTGCATCGGCAAAGTCGGCACTTCGCAGGCGGACCTGGCCGCGGCTGGTGGGGTTGAGGTTGCAGATGCTGGCCGTAAAGGCATCGAAGCGGTGCAAGGGCTCGCCAAAAGCATCGAGCGAGAGCGGCTGCACATGGTATTGAACGTTGGGCCAGGGGTGGTCGGGGCTCGACCGGGTGAAGGCGCCAAGCTGTGAGGGCGCCATGCTCATCGGGCCGCTGCGGCGCAGGGCGTATTCCAGCCCGATTTTCAGTCGCCCCCACCATGAAGCAGACAGGGTGTTGAGCGTGGCCTGTCCGCCGCGCGGCGGCTTGATTTTGTAAACCGCGCGAATCTGCAGATGGTCCTGCAGGTTTTCGCCAACGCCAGGCAGATGCTGTCGCACGCCAATACCCAGCGCTTGCAAGAGTTCGCCCGGTCCCAGGCCCGAGAGCTGCAAGATTTGGGGTGACCCGATGCTGCCGGCGCTCAGCAGGACCTCGCCGCCGGCGGCCAGTTTCGCATCGACCCGGCCCGAGTCGGTCCACACTTGTACTCCGCTGCAGCGGAGACGGCCATCGGGGGCGTTTTCCAGGAGCAGCTTGCTCACCTGCGCCCGGGTCCACATCTGGAAGTTGGGGCGCGCCTGGCAGGTGGGCCGCAAGAAAGCCTTGGGCGTGTTCCAGCGCCACCCGTTTTTTTGATTAACCTCGAAATAGGCCACGCCTTCGTTGTTGCCGCCATTGAAGTCCTCTGTGGCCGGAATCCCCGCTTGCTGCGCTGCCTTCGCAAAGTCGTCCAGGATGTCCCAGCGCAGGCGCTGCTTTTCCACCCGCCACTCGCCGCCTTGTCGGCTCTTGTGTCCGTGCAAGGCGGCAAAGCCCGGCTCGACCGGCGGCGCACCTGCATCGAGCCGGTAGTGGTCCTCGTGACGCATGAAGTCGGGCAGCACGTTTTCCCATCGCCACGCCTCATCGCCGGTCAACTCCGACCAGCGATCGTAGTCGCGGCTTTGACCGCGCATGTAGATCATGCCATTGATGCTCGAGCAACCGCCAAGGGCCTTGCCGCGCGGATAGCGCAGGCTGCGACCGTTGAGTCCTGCGGCGGGCTCTGTCTTGTAGAGCCAGTCGGTGCGTGGGTTGCCAATGCAATAGAGATACCCCACCGGAATATGGATCCAGTGGTAGTTGTCCTTGCCGCCGGCCTCGAGCAGCAGCACCCGCTTGCCCGGGTCGGCGCTCAGGCGATTGGCCAAAAGGCAACCGGCGGTGCCGGCGCCGACGATGATGTAATCGAAGGGCGCAGAACTCATGATGAAGGACGATGTGAGCAGCGCAGCGCTGCGCCATCATTGTGCGCCGACTCGTTGCACAATGCGCAGGCAGGTGGGCGCGTGGTTGCGGCCCTCCGGTTTTATCTGTCGTACATGAAAGGGGCGATTGAAATGGGGCCATTCATTGAACTCACATCGGCCGACGGCTTTCGTTTTCCGGCCTACGTGGCCGAGCCGGCGGGCAAGGCGCGCGCAGCGGTGGTCGTGCTGCAGGAGATTTTTGGCGTCAATTCGCATATTCGGGCTGTGGCCGATGGCTATGCGGCCGAGGGCTACCTGGCCGTGGCACCGGCCACCTTTCATCGTGTCAAGCCGGGGGTAGAGCTCGGTTATACCGGGGACGATATGAGCGCCGGCATTGCATTGAAGAGCTCGGTTGAAGCCTTACCCGCGCCGGGTGTCATGGCCGACATTGAGGCGGCGGTCAATTACGCGGCCCGGGCCGGCAAGGTGGGCGTGGTCGGTTATTGCTGGGGCGGTTTGCTGACATGGCGGACCGCTTGCCTCGTCAATGGCGTCAGTGCCGCCGTGCCTTACTATGGGGGCGGCGTGACCACGCCTGAGGAGACCGCACGCAAGCCCAGGTGCTCAGTGATGGCGCATTTCGGGGAGCGCGATCACTGGATCCCGATGGACACGGTCCAGGCTTTTGCCAAGGCGCAGCCGGGCTGTGAGGTGCACGTCTATGCGGCCGATCACGGCTTCAACTGTGATCAGCGTGGGTCTTGGGATGCGCCGGCCGCCAAGCTCGCGCGCGAGCGTACGCTGGCGTTTTTTGGCCAGCATCTGGGCTAGTCTTGCCTCCTGAGCCGGTCAGTGCAGGGCTTCGTCCAGTATCTCGACCCAATGCCGCACCGGCGTGGCCGTGCCGCTTTGCAGGTGGCTGATACAGCCGATGTTGGCCGACACAATGGTTTGGGGCTGTCGCTCGCTCAAGTGGCCGAGCTTGCGGTCACGCAGGGCGGTGGCGATCTCCGGCTGCAGGACTGAGTAAGTGCCGGCCGAGCCACAGCACAGGTGCGATTCGACGCGGGCGGTGGCCACGTCAAAGCCCAGCTCAGTCAGGCACTGTTCGACACCGCCGCGCAGTTGCTGGCCATGTTGCAGGGTGCAGGGCGGGTGATAGGCCAGGGGTCCGCGGGACGCAAGGCGTACATGCGGCTTGAGAGACGGCAGCAGCTCGGGCAGAAGTTCGCTCAAGTCGCAGGTGAGCTCACTGATGCGTTGTGCCCGGTCGGCATAGGCTGCATCGTGCGCCAGGTAGTGCCCGTATTCCTTGACCGTGACGCCGCAGCCCGAGGCGTTCATCACGATGGCCTCTACGCCGCTTTGCACCAGGGGCCACCAGGCGTCAATGTTGCGCTGCATCTCCCGCAAGCCGCCTTCCTGGTCGTTAAGGTGAAACTTCACGCCGCCGCAGCAGCCGGCAGCGGCCGCCACCACGGTTTGAATGCCCGCCACATCGAGTACACGGGCGGTGGCCACATTGATGTTGGGTGCCATCGCCGGCTGCACGCAGCCGGCGAGCATCAACATCTTGCGCGGATGAGTGCGCGTGGGCCAGGGCCTTGAGGGGCGCGGTTCAGGCACTTTGCCCTTCAGGGCCGGTGGCAGCAGGCTTCGTACCGCTTGGCCGAGCTTCATGGCCGGACTGAACCAGGGCGAAGGCAAGCCCTCCTTGAGGGCCCATCGCAGGGCCTTCTCCGGGGCTGGCCGGGGGACCTGTTCTTCGACGATCTTGCGCCCGATATCCACCAGATGGCCGTACTGAACCCCACTGGGGCAGGTGCTTTCGCAATTGCGGCAGGTCAGGCAGCGGTCCAGATGCAGCTGCGTCTTGCGGGTCGCTTGCTGGCCTTCGAGCACCTGCTTGATCAGATAGATGCGCCCACGCGGACCGTCGAGCTCGTCGCCGAGCAGTTGGTAGGTGGGACAGGTGGCGGTGCAAAAACCGCAGTGCACACATTTGCGCAGGATGGCTTCTGCCTCCTGTCCCTCGCGCGTGTTTTTGAAGGGCGCAGCAAGTTGGGTTTGCATGGTTTAGAACCCCAGGCGGCCGGTGTTGAAAACACCGTGCGGATCGAACTGTTTCTGAAGTTCCCGCGAGATGCGAAGAACGCCGGCGGAGGGCCGGCTGCCCAGCCCCCGCGAGGCCCTCTCACGCCCGCTGCGGAACACGCTGGCGTGACCGCCGGCTTTTTCGGCCCCTTCAATCAGGCGCCGCGCTTGTTCGGCGCCGGCCCAGAGCCAGCGTTGGCCGCCATGCCATTCGATCAGCGTGGCCTCGGGCAGGTCCAGTGCGGCAGTTGTCGGCGGCAGGCTCAAGCGCCAGAGGCAAGACGTATCGTCCGGCGGGGCAAAAAAGTCCAGGGTTTGCTCGCGACAAGCTTCCCAGTGCGCTGCGGCTGCATGGGCCTCGAGGGCCTCGCTTTGTCCGCCGGCCAATCGGATGTCGCGGCTCAGGATGTCCTGCGCTGCATCCACCGCGGCGCGCGCACCGCAGAGCCGGACGAAGAGTTGCGAGTGCGGTTGAGGCAGCCAGCAACTGGCGTGCAGGGGCAGCGGTTGCGTGCCCCAGCGTTTGAGCAGATCCAGCGCCTGGGTCGGCTGAAGTCCATGGGCGCGCAAAGTGGCCTGGCCCGGCGCGATGGGCAAGACCTTGAGCGAGACCTCGGTGATCAGGCCCAGGGTCCCCCAGCTGCCAGCCATCAGGCGCGAGACGTCATAGCCGGCCACATTTTTCATGACCTGCCCGCCAAACTGCAGCAACTCGCCCCGCCCGTTGATGCACTGCACCCCGAGGATGTAATCGCGCACCGCGCCGGCGCTGGCCCGGGCCGGCCCGCTCAAGCCCGCTGCGATCGCACCGCCCAGGGTGGCCTGCGGCCCAAAATGGGGCGGCTCAAAAGCCAGGTGCTGGCCATGCTGCGCCAAAAGTGCCTCGATCTCCCTCAGGGGCGTGCCCGCGCGGGCGGTGAGGACCAGTTCACTGGCCTCGTGGCTGACGATGCCGGCGTAAGCGTGCGTTGAAAGGCAGGCATCCCTGACCGGCGCGGATCCCCAGAAATCTTTACTTCCGCTGCCATACAGCCCCAATTTCTGCCCCCGGCGTGCGCATTGCCGCACTTGCTCGCACCAGTGCTCGAGGAGGGATGGGGCTTCGGACATAGGGTTGCATGGTAGCCGGACCGCCGCCGGCTCGGCTTGATTTTTTTGAACGCAAGGCCTGCGGTTTTTTGCATAAAAAAAGCCCGCCAGCTTGCACGGACGGGCTCCAATTCAAAGGAGACTCTCTGACAGCGGGGTCTGCCCGTACGCCCCAGGCGCACGGGCGGGGCGATCAGCGGTTGTACGCGGTCTCGCCGTGGGAGCTGATGTCCAGACCTTCGCGCTCCTCTTCTTCGCTCACGCGCAGGCCGATGGTCATGTCGACGATCTTGTAGGCGATCAGGGACACCACACCCGACCAGACCAGGGTGATGAGCACGGCCTTGAGCTGCACCCAGACTTGGCTGACGATCGAGTAGTCGGCCGCCGTCACCATGGTCACGCTGCTCCAGTCGGCCACATAGCCGGGGCCGCCCAGGCTGGGGCTGTTGAAGACACC
>CAZCSD010000053.1:0-17306 GCA_964501235.1 uncultured Polaromonas sp.
GGGCCGATACGCCCGCGCCCTCGCTGTTGCTGATCAAGGGGCTGGTTTGCAGCGCGGCTGCCTCGCATTGCAGGGCCAGGTCCATGGCGCCCTCGGCAGTCAGCGCCCAGGGGTGGAACAAATCAAGCTCGGGCTGCTCTATGGCAATGTCCTGCTCATCGGGCAGACCCGCCGCAGGGTCGCTGGCGGTAAAGCGCGCAATATCGTAAGCCGCCTGAACTGTGCGCTCGATGGCGGCATCGGAAAAATCGCTGGTCGATGCATTGCCGCGCTGCTGGCCCAGGTAGACGGTGATACCCAGAGATTTATCGCGGTTGCGCTCGACATTTTCGAGCTCGCCCTTGCGTACGCTGACCGACAGGCCACAGCCCTCAGAAGCCTCGGCCGCCGCATCCGTGGCCCCGAGCTTGCGTGCGTGCTGGAGGGCCGAGCCGACCAGATCTTCAAAAAAGGAGCGGCTGTAGGCAAAGCCGGAATCGATGCGGGCTGTGTTTTTTTTCACTGGACTGCTTTCCTGAGAGGGCCACTATGATATCGGCCCCACTGCCCAGAGCCGCCCCGAAGGTGGCCCAACCCTTCCCGACATGAGCCGAAAACCACGCAGAGGCTATTTCGTACGAGGCCAATTCGTAGCCGAGGGTAGCGAGCTCGACCTTCAATACAAGCGCGAACTCAAGGGCGGGCTGGAGGTGAGCAAGACCGACCTCAAGCGCGAAAGCGCCCGGCTGCAAGAGCTGGGCGAGCAACTCACCGCTTTGCGCGCCGATCAGCGTCAAAAGCTCAGCCTGCCTGACTCCCTGGAGCAAGCGATGCAGGAGGCAAATCGCATTCGCGATTTCGAGGGCCGGCGGCGGCAAATGCAGTATGTGGGCAAACTCATGCGCGGCCTCGAGGAGGACGAAGTGCAGCGAATCGAGCAGACGCTGCTCGACCAGAGCCAGGGCAGCGCCGAGGAGACCGCCTTGCTGCACGAGGCCGAGCAATGGCGATTGCAGCTCCTGGCCGATGACCAGGCCTTGGCTCGGTGGGTACAGTACTATCCGGCCACTGATGTGCAGCATTTGCGCACCCTGCTCAGGCACGCACGCAAGGAGGCGCAAGCTGCCCCTGGCTCACCCGGACTGGCCCAGCGACAGGGTCGCGCCTACCGAGAGATCTTTCAGATTCTCAAGGAACAGTTGCATGGATGAATTCGATCCGGTGCGTATCGGGCTGCTGTCGATCAGCGACCGCGCCTCCAGCGGCATCTACGAGGACAAAGGGTTGCCGGCGCTGCGCGATTGGCTCAGCCGCGCGCTTTTCAACCCGATCGTGTTTGTCGAGCGGCTGATTCCGGACGAGCAATCGCTGATCAGCCAGCACTTGATCGAGCTGGTCGACGCGGGCTGCTCGCTGGTCTTAACCACCGGCGGCACCGGCCCGGCAGCACGCGATGTCACCCCCGAGGCCACCTTGGCGGTGGCGCACAAGGTCCTGCCGGGCTTTGGCGAGCAGATGCGCCGGGTCAGCCTGCATTTTGTGCCTACGGCTATCTTGTCGCGGCAGGAAGCCGTGGTTCGCGACCGCAGCCTGATCATCAACCTGCCGGGCCAGCCCAAATCGATTGCCCAAACCCTGGAAGGCTTGCGCGACGAGGCCGGCCGCAGTCTGGTGCCCGGCATTTTTGCAGCCGTGCCCTACTGCATCGACCTGATTGGCGGCCCCTACCTGCAAACCCGCGAGGAGATTTGCGAAGCCTTCAGGCCAAAAACCGCCCAGCGGGTGCCCAAAGCGTGAAACTGGCTACTTGCCCACCATCTGGTTGAACTTTTCAGCTTCGAAATTCTCGCCTCGGGCCGCCTCGTCTGGGACGCAATCGCGCTGCTGTTGCGCCAGCTTTTCGATGGTTTGCCACAACAGGGCGATCTGATGCTCCTGGGAAGCGGCGTTATCGATCAGACCGCGCATGGCCTGAGACAACGGATCGTCGTTTTGCGTGACGCCGTAGGCGGAAAATCCCATTTGGCTGGCCGCCTGCTCGCGCCTGAGATCCGTATCGGCCTGAATAATGCGAGCCGGGTTGCCCACCGCTGTTGCCCCCGCCGGTACCGGCTTGACCACCACCGCGTTGGAGCCTATGCGGGCCCCATCGCCCACAGCAAAGCCACCCAGAATCTGGGCCCCCGCCCCGACCACCACATCGCGCCCCAAAGTAGGGTGCCGTTTGGCGCCTTTGTAGAGCGATGTGCCGCCGAGCGTGACACCTTGGTAGATGGTGCAGCCATCGCCGATCTCGGCGGTCTCGCCCACCACCACACCCATCGCATGATCAAAGAACACCCGCTCGCCGATGCGCGCACCCGGGTGTATCTCTATGCCCGTTAGAAACCGCGCGATGTGGGAAATAAAACGGCCCAGCCATTTGAGGCCGTGCGTCCAGCACCAATGGGCCGCCCTGTGCATCAGTACCGCGTGCAGACCGGGGTAACAGGTCAAAACTTCCCAGGTCGAACGGGCCGCCGGGTCGCGCTCGAGAATGCAGCGAATATCGGAACGCAGACGCAAAAACATAGAAGGCGCAGTCTAACGGGGCGGCGGCGGATCTGCCGGCCGACGGTCTATGGCCCTGTCGCCAGTCGAGCCCCCCCGACTGCCATGAGCGGCCTGGCTCATGGCACGCGCGATACCCCGCAAGATCTGAATTTCCTCAGCCGTAGGACGGGCCCGGTTAAAAAGTTGGTGCAGCCTGGGCATCAGCTTGCGAGGGGCCTGGGGATCGAGAAAACCCACATCGCCCAGCGCCTGCTCCCAGTGCGCCAGCAAGGCAGCCACCTGGGCCGCATCGGCCGCCGGCGGACCGGCCACCAGGGCCGGCTCCCCCCAGCCGCCCAGGTGCAGTCGCCATTCATAGGCAATCAACTGCACCGCCGCGGCCAGATTGAGCGAGCCGTAGGCAGCCGAGGTAGGGATGCTCAGGCAGACGTGGCAGCGGTAGACATCCTCATTGCGCATGCCGTAGCGTTCGGACCCAAACAAGAAGGCCAGGCACTGGGGCCGAACCTGGACACCCGTGGCCAGCTGGGCGAAGTGGGTGCGCGGGCTGCGCGTGGGGGGGCCAAAGTCGCGCGGGGTCATTGCGGTGGCGCAGACATGGTCAACGCCCTCAAGCGCCTGCTCCAGCCGGTCCACCACCCGCGCCCGCGCCAAAACATCGGCAGCGCCACTGGCCCGCTCGATGGCTTCGGGACGACTCAACACGTCGGGCCAGCGCGGGGCCACCAGGACCAGGTCGGCAAAGTCCATGACCTTCATCGCCCGCGCAACCGCCCCCACATTCCCGGCGTGACTGGGGTTGATGAGAATGAAACGGGTATGCATGGCCTGGACGGTCAAAGCCCTATTGTCGTAGGGTCGGGCCGATCAAAGCGCGGGGCGGGCCCCCGGTAAAATCATGGCCTTGTTCTGCGCCTTCGGTTTCCGGCGGCGGCAGCCCCACCCGCTCCTTGGTCCTCGTCATGCCCAGTTCCCTGCACCCCATGCTCAATGTGGCCATCAAGGCCGCGCGCGCCGCCGGCGCCATCATCAACCGGGCCGCACTCGACGTTGAAGCGGTGCGGGTCTCGGCCAAACAGACCAATGACTTCGTGACCGAAATCGACCACGCGGCCGAGGCGGCCATCATTGAGACGCTGCTGCAAGCCTATCCGGGCCACGGCATCCTGGCCGAGGAATCGGGCGACGAACACGGCGCCAAGGATTCGGACTACCAGTGGATCATCGACCCGCTCGATGGCACCACCAACTTCATCCACGGCTTTCCGGTCTACTGTGTCAGCATCGCACTGGCGGTCAAAGGACGCGTGGAGCAGGCCGTCGTTTATGACCCTACCCGCAACGACCTGTTCTGCGCCACTCGGGGTCGAGGGGCTTATCTCAACGATAAACGCATCCGGGTGGCCAAGCGCACCCGCCTGGCCGAATGCCTGATCTCCACCGGGTTCCCCTACCGTCCGGGCGACAAGCTGCGCACCTACCTGAGCATGCTCGGGGAAGTCATGAGCCAGTGCGCTGCGGTGCGCAGGCCTGGCGCTGCGGCGCTCGACCTGGCCTATGTGGCCGCCGGCTATAGCGATGGCTTTTTCGAAACGGGCCTTAAGCCCTGGGATGTGGCCGCCGGCTCGCTCCTGATCACCGAAGCAGGCGGCCTGGTGGGTAATTTCACCGGCGAGTCCGATTTCATGCACCAAGGCGAATGCTTGGCCGGCAATCCGCGTATCTATGCGCAATTGGTCACCCTGCTTGGGCGATACAGCAAGTTCGCCAGTGCCGACGACAAGCAGTCCCTGGCCACCGACATCCGCGCCGACAAGAGCAAGACCACCCTCAAGTCGCGCAGCTCCAAGGCCGCTCAGGCGCCTGCCGATCCGGCCTGACCGCCCTGCGAGGACCCCAAGCGTGAACGCGCGCGCACCCTCTCCGGCCGCATCGGATCGGCCATCGGCTGTGGGCCCGGCCGCCCACACTCCGATGATGGCCCAGTATCTGGCGATCAAGCAAGACTACCCGCAGACCCTGCTGTTCTATCGGATGGGCGACTTTTACGAGCTCTTCCACGACGATGCGGTCAAAGCCGCCCGTTTGCTCGACATCACGCTGACCACCCGCGGCCAGTCGGCCGGCGAGCCCATCCGCATGGCCGGAGTGCCCTTTCACTCGGTCGAGAACTACCTGGCCAAGTTGGTGCGACTGGGCGAGTCGGTCGCGATTTGCGAACAGGTGGGCGATGTTGGGGCCTCCAAGGGGCCGGTGGAGCGCAAGGTGGTGAGGGTGGTCACCCCCGGGACGCTGACCGAGTCGGAGTTGATGGGCGACAAGGGCCAATCGCTGCTGCTGTCCGTACACCAGGGTGCGCGCAACCGCTGCGGTCTGGCCTGGCTGAGCGTGACACAGGGCCAGGTGTATCTGGCCGAATGCGAGAGCGATGAGTTGAACAACTGGGTGATGCGTATCACTCCAAGCGAGATCATCCACAGCGTTGAGGTCACCCCGTCTTTTGAAGCCCAACTCAAGAGCGCGAGCTCCTTGTTGGCCGGTGGGGCCTGCCCACTGACCGCGCGCGCGCACTGGCCCTTCGATGCCGAATTGGGCCAGCGCCGTCTGCGCGAGCATTTGGGCGTAGCCTCCCTGCAAGCCTGGGCCGCGGAAGATCTGGCGCCAGCGCATGCCGCCGCCGGCGGACTGCTGGCCTATGCCGAGCACACCCAGGGCCGGCCGCTTTCGCACATCGGCAGCCTGCAGGTCCTTCGGTCGGACGAATTCATCGAGCTGCCGCCGAGCACGCGGCGCAACCTCGAGCTGACCCAGACCCTGCGCGGGGAGAGCGCGCCAACGCTTTTGTCGCTGATCGACAGTTGCGTCAGCAGCATGGGCAGCCGTGGGCTGCGCAGCTGGTTGCTCAGCCCGCGCCGGCAACGCGACGAAGCCCATCAGAGACACGAGGCGATCGCCTGGCTGCGCACCGGCCCGCAAGCGCTGGTGCGCGAGCGGCTCAAGGGCAGCGCCGATATTGAGCGCATCACCGCACGCGTGGCCCTGCGGCAGGTCCGGCCGCGTGAGCTGGTGGCGTTGCGGCAAAGCCTGTCGCTGGTCGGTACGCTGCAGCAAGGTCTTGAACAAGGGCAACGGCCCGCACTGATCGAAGGCATGATGGTGGCCCTGGTCCCACCGCAGGCGTGCATGCAGCTGCTCGAGTGCACCTTGCTGGACGAGCCCTCGGTCCAAATCCGTGACGGCGGCGTGATCCGTGAGGGGCACGACAGCGAGCTCGACGAATTGCGGTCCATAGAAAGCAATTGCGATGCCTTTCTGCTCGACCTCGAAACGCGCGAGCGCACGCGGACCGGGATCGCCAACCTGCGGGTCCAATTCAACCGGGTGCACGGCTTTTTCATCGAGGTCACTCAGGGGCAGCTCGACAAAGTGCCGGAGGACTACCGTCGCCGGCAAACTTTGAAAAACGCCGAACGCTTCATCACGCCCGAACTCAAGGCTTTCGAAGATAAGGCACTGTCGGCCCAAGAGCGGGCCCTGGCGCGGGAAAAGCAGCTCTACGAAGAACTGCTTGACCACCTGCAGCCCTTTGTGCCCTTGCTATCGGCGCTGGCCCAAGCAGTGGCATCTCTCGATGCGCTGGCTGCGCTGGCCGAACGCTCGCTCACCTTGGGCTGGTGCCGCCCGGAGTTCGCCCGCGAGCCCTGCCTGTCCATCACCGGGGGCCGGCATCCCGTGGTCGAGGCGCGGCTGGCCCAAACCGGGCGCGGCCCCTTCATGGCCAACGACTGCCGGCTCGATGCACGCACCCGGATGCAGATCATCACCGGGCCGAATATGGGCGGCAAATCCACCTATATGCGTCAGGTGGCCTTGATTGTGTTGCTGGCCAGCATGGGCTCCTATGTTCCCGCCTCGGCCTGCCGAATCGGCCCCATCGACGCCATCCACACACGCATTGGCTCGGCCGATGACCTGGCTAACGCCCAGTCGACTTTCATGGTCGAGATGACCGAAGCTGCACAAATTCTGCATACGGCCGGCGAACATTCGCTGGTGCTGATGGACGAGATCGGCAGGGGCACCTCGACCTTCGACGGCTTGGCCCTGGCCAGCGGCATCGCAGCCCATCTGCATGACCGCACCCGCGCCTTCACCCTGTTTGCCACCCACTATTTCGAGTTGACCGAGCTGCCGGCCAAACACCCCGCAGCAGTCAATGTCCATGTCAGTGCGGTGGAGTCGGGTCGGGATATCGTGTTCATGCACCAGATCGAGCCCGGGCCGGCCAGCCGCAGTTATGGCATTGCCGTGGCACGCCTGGCCGGCATCCCCGCTGCCGTGGTGCATCATGCCCGGCAGGCACTGACGGCACTGGAGTCGCAGCAGCAACAGGCGCAGGTCGACCTGTTTTCGCCCGCACCGGCACCGTCGGACCCGCCGCCCAGTGAGCTGGAACAAGCGCTACAGTCCCTGGACCCGGATGTGCTGAGCCCCCGCGAGGCCCTGGACCTGGTCTATCAACTCAAAAAACTCTCCCGCCGCACCGGAGGCGCCTGACCATGACGTATTGTGTTGCCATCAAGCTCGATGCCGGGCTGGTTTTTTTGTCGGATTCGCGCACCAATGCCGGGCTGGATCATATTTCCACCTTTCGCAAGATGATCGTTTACGAACGCCCGGGCGACCGCTTCATGGTGCTTCTGTCTGCCGGCAATCTCTCGATCACCCAATCGGTGCGGGAGTTGCTCCAGGTGGAAAAGCTCAAGGAACCTGGCGGCCAGGAGCCCCTGACCATGTGGAATGCCCGCAGCATGTTCGATGCGGCCCGCGTTCTCGGCGCAGCGGTGCGTCGCGTCTACGAGCGAGACGGTACCGCCTTGCGCGGCGCCGACGTGGACTTCAACATCTCGCTGCTCTTTGGCGGCCAGATACGCGGTGAGGGCATGCGTCTGTTCCAGATGTATTCGGCCGGAAACTTTATCGAGGCCACCCGAGAAACGCCGTACTTCCAGATCGGCGAGGCCAAGTACGGCAAACCGGTACTCGACCGGGTCATTACTCCCGCAACGCCCTTGCAGGAAGCGGCCAAGTGCGCCCTGGTGTCCATGGATTCGACCATGAAATCCAATCTCTCGGTGGGCTTTCCTCTCGATCTTGCGGTCTATGAAAACAATCAGCTCCAAAGCGACAAGCTGGTCTGCATCGACCAAAACAATCCCTACTACCGCATGATGCATAACAACTGGGGGAACAAGCTGCGACAGGTGTTTGACAGCATCGAAGATCCCGTCTGGGACGGGACCGATACGCCCACCCCCCTGAAGATGCTGGATCAGCGTCACACCACGCTCAAGAAAATCACCACGCCGGAAGAAAAGCTCATCTGAAACTGTTGTGTCTGCACCGCTGCTTATCTTTTCCCACGGCAACAGCTTTCCCGCGAGCACCTATGGGGTCATGCTAAGGTCCCTGCAGCGCCGGGGCTTTGCAGTCGATGCCATCGAAAAATTCGGTCACGACCCACGCTATCCGGTCAGCAGCAACTGGCCCCACCTGGTCGAAGAACTGCGCGACTTTGGGAGCGCCTTGTGCCAGCAGCACCAGCAGGGGGCTTTTCTGGTCGGGCACTCGCTCGGCGGCTTTCTCAGCCTGATGTGCGCGGCCCAGTACCCCCGCCTGGGCGGTCATCCCGTGCGCGGCGTGGTACTGCTCGACTCGCCCCTGCTCGGCGGGTGGAAAGCGACCGCACTGTCGGTGGCCAAGCGGGCGCGCCTGGTCGGCTCCGTCTCGCCGGGAGCCATCAGCCGCAAGCGCAAGCAATCGTGGGCCAGCTTGCAGGAAGTACGGGCACATTTCGAGACAAAAAAGATGTTTGCCTCCTGGGATCCCGAGGTGCTGAGCGACTATGTCGAGCAGGGAACGCGGCCGGTGAGCGAGGATCCTGAAGGCCCACGTACGCTCAGCTTCGATCGCGACGTGGAAACGGCGATCTACAACACCCTGCCCGACAACCTCGAAGCCTTGCTGCGCAAGCATCCGCTGCAGTCTCCGGTGGCCTTTATCGGAGGGCGCTCGTCGCTGGAATTGCGGCAGGTTGGCCTGGCCTTGACGCAATCGGTGACCCGCGGGCGCCTCATGATGCTCGACGGCAGCCATCTGTTTCCCATGGAAAGACCGCAGGCCAGCGCTGCTGCCGTGGAGGCAGCCCTGCTCAACCTGATGAGCCTGGAGACAGGACCGCGGGCCTCAAGCCTCAGGGCGACCAGCTGATCCAGCCCATCTGCGCGGTCAGCAACACCACGCCGCCAAAGACGATGCGGTACCAGGCAAATGGTACAAAACTATGGGAGGCCACGTAGCGCAACAGCCAGCGTATGCACAGCCAGGCGCTGAAGAAGGCAAAGACCAGTCCCACCGCAAACATCGGCAGGTCGTCCCAAGAAAGCAGGGCCCGGTCCTTGTAAAGGCTGTACGCGCCGGCACCGATCAGGGTCGGGATGGCCAGGTAAAAAGAAAAATCCGTGGCCGCGCGGCGGGACAGGCCCAGGAACATACCGCCGATGATGGTGGCGCCGCTGCGGCTGGTGCCGGGCACCAGGGCCAGGCATTGCACCAGCCCCACCTTGAAGGCGTCTTTCGGGGCCATGTCGTCCACAGACGCGATGCGCACTGCCCCGGGCGTGCGCGCATGCCAGCGTTCGGCCCAGAGGATAAGCAGACCGCCAAGGATGAAAGTGGTGGCGACCACCTGCGGGGTGAACAGGTGGGCCTTGATGGTCTTGCCCAGCAAGAGGCCCAGAATCACGGCGGGCACGAAAGCAATGGCCACATTGAGGGCAAAGCGCCGCGATGCAGCCTGCGTGGGCAGGGTCATCACCGCGTGTGACAAGCGCTGCCAGTACACCAGAATGACCGCAACGATAGCCCCGGTCTGTATCGCAATGTCGAAGACCTTGGCTTTCTCGTCATCAAATCCCAGCAAAGCGCCCGCAAGGATCAGATGGCCGGTCGAGGAGATGGGCAAGAACTCGGTCAAGCCTTCGACCACCCCCATGAGGGCGGCCTTGATGAGCAGGGCTGGATCCACGCAGTGCTTTCCGAAAAAACCAAATTATCGTTGAGCCAGCCCGACTGCCCCGTGCACAACGGCCCGCCGCGGTCTGAGTCCGGTCAGCCCGTCGGGGAAGGTTCAGAGCGCCGACTAAAATCGCACCATGAGTCCAAAAAGCCCGGCCGATCCTGGCGGAACAAGCGCAGAAGACGCCGGCAAGGCGAGTCACTTTCTGCGCCAGATCATCGAAAAAGACCTGGCCCAGGGCACCTATGCCAGCCGACGCTGGGCCGGCAGCCCCGGCGATGCAGCACATCATGCGCAGTCTGCCCTCGATCCAGCCCGTATCCGCACCCGCTTCCCGCCCGAGCCCAACGGCTACCTGCATGTCGGACATGCCAAGAGCATCTGCCTGAATTTCGGGCTGGCACGCGAGTACGGCGGCGTCTGCCACCTGCGCTTTGACGACACCAACCCGGAAAAAGAAGACCAGGAATACGTCACCAGCATCATCGATGCGGTTCGGTGGTTAGGCTTTGACTGGGCGCAGATCGGTCAGACGCCCGGCAGCGCCCCACCCTACCAGGCCAGCGACTACTTTGACTTTATGTACCGCGCTGCCGAAGCCCTGATCCAGGCCGGTCATGCCTATGTGGACGAGCAAAGTGCGCAGGACATGCGCGTCAACCGCGGCGACTTTGGCCGACCGGGCATCAACAGCCCGTTCCGCGACCGCAGCCCCGCGGAAAATCTGGAGCGCTTTCGCGACATGCGCGAGGGCAAGTACCCCGACGGCGCCATGGTGCTGCGCGCCAAGATCGACATGGCTTCGCCCAACATCAACTTGCGCGATCCGGCCATCTACCGCATCCGACACGCCGAACACCACCACACGGGCAAACGCTGGTGCATTTACCCGATGTACACCTATGCGCACCCGATCGAAGACGCGCTCGAACAGATCACCCACAGCATCTGCACCCTGGAATTTGAAGACCAGAGGCCCTTCTACGACTGGCTGCTGCAGCGGCTGATCGAACTGGGCCTGCTGGCCAACCCGCCGCCGCGGCAATACGAATTTGCCCGGCTCAACCTGAGCTATGTGGTGACCTCCAAGCGCAAGCTGGCGCAACTGGTGCAAGAACGGCGCGTCGACGGTTGGGACGATCCGCGCATGCCCACCATCGTCGGTTTGCGCCGCCGGGGCTACACCCCGCAGAGCCTGCATCTTTTCGCCGAGCGTATCGGCGTTTCCAAAAGCGACAGCTGGATCGACTACAGCACGCTGGAGGGCT
The DNA here is from genome assembly GCA_964501235.1 of uncultured Polaromonas sp. Lineage (GTDB taxonomy): Bacteria > Pseudomonadota > Gammaproteobacteria > Burkholderiales > Burkholderiaceae_C > Polaromonas. The sequence continues at coordinate 10,879 of CAZCSD010000053.1, forward strand.
GCTTGCGCGAAGACCTGGAGCACAAGGCCCACCGCGCAATGGCGGTGCTCGACCCCGTCAAGCTGGTGCTGCTCAACTGGACCGAAGTCTTCGGCTCTGCGGACCACCTGGAAGACTGCACCCAACCGGCCCTGCCTCAGGGCTCACGGGTCGAGGGGCAGGCCGCCCCGCCCGATCGACATTTCAAGCTCGGCCGAGAGGTCTGGATCGAGCGGGAAGATTTCGAAGAGGTGCCCCCCAAAGGCTACAAGCGCCTCTTCCCAGGCAATCTGGTGCGCCTGAAGGGCGGCTTTGTGATCGAATGCACGGGCTGCCTGCGCGACGCCCAAGGCGCAGTGCAGGAGGTGCAGGCCCGGGTGGTCCCGGGCACCAAAAGCGGAACGCCTGGGGCCGACAGCGTCAAAGCCAAGGCGGCCATCACCTGGGTGGGGGCCAGCGATGGCGTACAGGCCCAGGTACGGCTTTACGATCGCCTGTTTGTCCAGGCACAGCCCGATGCTGGCGGCCAGGATTTCCTGCTCGCCCTCAATGAACACAGCCTCAAAGTTGTGCAAGCCATGGTCGAACCCTCCTTAGCCCAGGCGCAACCGGATCAAAAATTTCAGTTCGAGCGACACGGCTACTTTGTGGCAGATCGTTTCGACCATGTTCCGGGCCGCCCGGTTTTCAACCGGGCGGTGGGCCTGAAAGACAGTTGGGCGGCCCCGAGCGCCTGAATCTGCGCGGCGGCTCCGATCAGAGCCTGCCAGTTTGGGAAAACCATCACTCCCGGGCCGTTGCGGCCGGCCTAAGATGGGCCGCTCATGCGTTGGCTGCGACCCCTGCTTTTGATCCTGCTTTTGCTGACGGCCGTACTGGCCGCTCTGGCGGGGTGGCGCGTCTGGGTCAGTCTGCCCGTGCGAGATGGCAGCATCCCTCTGGGCGCGCTTAGCGCCCCAGTCAGCATACGCTACGACGAGCGCGGCGTGCCCCATATCAGCGCCAGCAACGAAATCGATCTCTATCGCGCTCTGGGCTATGTGCATGCGCAGGATCGCTTGTTCCAAATGGAGATGATCCGTCGCCTGGCGCGCGGCGAGCTCGCCGAAATTCTCGGCCCCGCCCTCGTCGATACCGACCGGCTGTTTCGCACGCTGGGGCTGCGCCAGACAGGTCAGGAGGTCGCCTCGCGTCTTGACCGCAGCCACCCGGCCACGGCCTCCCTGTTGGCCTACCTCGACGGCATTAACCAATTCCAGGAACGCGGCCGGCTGCCGGTCGAGTTCACGCTGCTGGGTATAGAACCGCGAGATTTCAGCCCGGAAGACACCATCGCAGTAGCCGGCTATATGGCTTACAGCTTCGCAGCCGCCTTCCGTACCGAACCGGTCCTCACCCACATCCGCGACACGCTGGGTCCAGCCCACCTGCGTATCTTCAGGACCGAGGGGCTGCAAGGCAATCGCTCGGCCGGGTTGTTGCCGCAAACGAGCGACAGTCTCATCCGGGTGGCCACGCTGGGCACCGAGGCAATCGAGCACTTGCGCTTGCCGCTGCTGCACGGCAGCAATGCCTGGGCGGTCAGCGGGACACGCACGGCCGGGGGCAAGCCGATTCTGGCGGGCGACCCGCACATCAGCTACGCCCTGCCCAGCGTCTGGTACGAGGCCCATCTGCAAGCGCCCGGCTTCGAACTCTACGGCCATCACCAGGCGCTCAGCCCCTTTGCATTGCTGGGCTTCAACCGAGACTTCGGATGGAGCCTGACCATGTTCCAGAACGACGATGTGGACTTCATCGCCGAAAGGCTCGACCCAGCGCGGCCCGGCCAAGTCTGGCACCAGGGCGTGTGGGTGGCCCTGAAGGAGCGCAAGGAAACCATCGCGGTCAAGGGGCAGGCGTCCATCGAGCTGACGGTGCGGCTGTCCCCCCACGGCCCCCTGATCACCGATATTGTCAAACCGGCCTTGACGCAACAGGCAGTCTCGCTGTGGTGGACCTTCCTGGACTCGGACAATCCGCTGCTGCAGGCCTTTTATCAGCTCAACCGGGCCGATACGCTGGTCAAGGCGCGCGAGGCCGTCAAGGGCATCCATGCGCCCGGTCTGAATGTGGTCTGGGCCAACGCGCGGGGGGATATTGCCTGGTGGGGCGCGGCGCGGCTGGCACAACGGCCCCCGGGCGTGGATCCGGCCTTTGTGCTCGATGCCTCGCGCGGCGAAGCCGTCAAACCCGCCTACCTGCCCTTTGAGCGCAACCCTCAGGAGGAAAATCCGGCCCGCGGCTATATCGTCTCGGCCAATCAACAGCCGGCGCTGAGTCCACCGCCGGGCTACTACAACCTGCCCGAACGCGCGCGGCGCATTGACGCGGCCCTGAAGGACCCGAGGACGCGATGGACCGCCGATGAGACACGCAAGCTGCAGCAAGATGCGGTCACGGCCTACGCGCCGGCCCTTCTGCAGCATATGCTGCCGGCCCTAGGGACGCTGGCACCCTCGGAAGCCGCGCTCCTGCAAGAACTGGCCCGATGGGACGGCTCGCACGATATCCTCTCGGTGCCTGCCACCGTGTTTACCCAATGGCTCTACGAAGTGGCACGAGCGGCTTTGCTCGACGAGCTGGGGCCGGCCCACTTCGAGGCGTTACTCAAGACCCGCATCCTCGACCATGCGCTGCCGCGCCTGATGGCCGATCCTGCCTCGCCCTGGTGGGATGACCGGCAAACCGCTGGCCTTGAAACCCGTGAACAGATCGTGCTCAAAGCTTGGCGCGCCGCAATCAGCCACCTGCGTACCCTCTACGGTGACGACCCGTCTGGCTGGACCTGGGGCCGTGCCCACACCGTGACCCACGGACACCCACTCGGTCGCAAGAAACCACTGGATCTGCTCTTCGATGTCGGCCCCTTTCCGGTGCCCGGAGGCCACGAAATCACCAACAACTTCTCCTACCCGCTTGGCCCGGCGCCCTGGAAGGTCAACCAAGGCCCTTCCACCCGGCGGGTGATCGACTTCGCCCAGGTGGGTCAAGCCAGCGGCATCAACCCGGTCGGCCAAAGCGGCGTACGCTTCGACAAGCACTACAGGGATCAGGCCGCGGCCTTTCACCAGGGCCATCATGTCCCCCAGCATTTGCTGGAGGCCAATGTCAAGGCTCATACCCAGAGCACGCTGCGGCTGCGGCCCGAGCGCTAAAGGCCGACTCAGGCGCGCTCCAGACGCCAAACGCCCCAAGCGGTGATCATGCTCAGCAAGGCCACCGGCACCGACAGCCAGAATACGGTGGACAGCCCCCAATAACTGCTGACCAGCCCGCCGAGCACGCCGCCCAACACCCCCGTCAGGCCGTAGGCGATGACGGTGTAGAGCGCCTGGCCACGGCCGCGCAAGGGACCCGGAAAATGCTGGGCCAGCCAGGCGATGCACACCGTGTGATGGGCCGCGAAAGTGATGGCATGCAGGACTTGGGCCAGCACCAGAACCCACAACACATCGGCCGCGGCCGCGGTCATGACCATACGCAAAGCCATGACGCCAGCACAGATCACCAGCCACAGGCCCAGGCCGCTGGCTGAAAGCCAGCGCGACTGGGTAAAGAACCACACCACCTCGACCAGAACGGACAAGGCCCACATCAGGCCGATGGTGGTCTTGCTGTAGCCCAGTTCATCAAGATAGAGCGAGAAAAAAATATAAATGCTGATGTGCGAGAGCACATGGAAAAAGGTCGACACGAAAAAGAGTTGGATAGCCCGCTGACGTAACAGAGGCAGCACGCTTGCTCGCGCGCCCGGATCGGCGGCGCAATCGCGGATGCTGGGCAGCCACCAAGCGCTCAAGGCTACAGCGGCAATGGTGATCAAGGTGATCAGCGGAAACTGGCTCATGCCGGCGCGCTCGAACCACCAACCCGCCGCAATCACGGTGACGAGAAAACCGATAGAGCCAAAGACCCGCACCCGTCCGTAACGCCGCGTGTCGAGGCTGCCATCGCGGCTGAGCAACTGGGTCAGCAGCGCCTCGCTCATCGGCATCATGCCGCTGGTGTGACAAAACAAGAGCAGCAGCACGACAAACAGCCAAACAAAGCCACCGTCGATCCACAAGCCCAGACTCAGCACCAGCGAGGCCAGCGCTGCATAACGCAGCAGCCAGCTGCGCCGACCGGTTCGGTCGCTCATCCAGCCCCAGGCGTACGGAGCGATCAAGCGGCTGGCCGATTGCAGCGACACTAGCAAACTTATGGCCACCAGACTCAGGCCCATGTCCTTGAGCCACAGGGGCAGGTAGGGGTTGAAAAACCCGATGTGCGCAAAATAGGCGGCTACCAGGGCGGACAGCGCCGCCAGCTGCGAGGGAACCGGCATCGGCTCGAAGTCCCTAGGCGCCGCGGTGCCCGGGGATCAGCGGGGCCTGGGCGACAACATCGCCGCACTGGGCTCGGTGACGCAGGACATGCTCCATCAAGACCAAGGCCAGCATGGCCTCCAAAATCGGGGTGGCGCGTATGCCCACGCAGGGGTCGTGACGACCCTTGGTCACGACTTCGGTGGGCTGCCCGCCGCGGTCGACCGAGGGCCGCGGCGTGAGAATGGAAGACGTTGGCTTGATGGCCACCGACACCTGCAGATCCTGACCGGTCGAAATGCCTCCCAATACACCGCCTGCGTTGTTGCCGACAAATCCGTCCGGCGTCAGCGCATCACCATGCACGCTGCCACGCTGACTGACGCTGGCAAAGCCGGCGCCGATCTCCACCGCCTTGACCGCATTGACGCCCATCATCGCGTAGGCAATGTCGGCGTCGAGCTTGTCATAGAGTGGTTGCCCCAGACCCACCGGCATCCCACTTGCCACCACGCGCAGACGGGCGCCGCAGGAGTCGCCCGCCTTACGCAGAGCGTCCATATAGCCTTCCAAAGCCGAAACATCGGCCACCGGAGCGAAAAAGGGGTTGCGATGAACGTGGTCCCAGGACTCAAAGGCAATCGGCAATTCGCCGAGCTGACTCATGCACCCCCGGATACCGATACCCCGATGCAAACGCAACCACTTGCGTGCCACCGCACCGGCGGCCACCATGGGTGCGGTCAGTCGGGCCGATGAGCGCCCACCGCCTCGCGGATCGCGAATGCCATACTTGTGAGCGTAGGTGTAGTCGGCATGACCCGGCCGGAAGGTATCGAGGAGATTGCCGTAATCCTTGCTGCGCTGATCGGTGTTGCGAATGAGCAGAGCGATCGGGGTGCCGGTGGTGCGTCCCTCGTAGACGCCGGAGACAATTTCCACCGCATCGGGCTCATTGCGCTGGGTTACATGGCGACTGGTGCCAGGCCGACGACGGTCAAGGTCAGGCTGGATGTCCGCCTCGCTCAGTTCGAGCCCCGGCGGACAGCCGTCAATCACACAACCTATAGCCGGCCCGTGCGATTCGCCGAAATTGGTAACCGCAAAAAGTTGTCCAAAAGTATTGCCACTCATGCACTGATTATCCCCGAGCGGCCAGGCCGATGGGGAGCGCCTCAGGTCTTGGCCTCGTCGGCCGGCCAGTGCCGGATATACGCTTTGAGCAGTTTGTTCTCGAAATTCTGGCTGTCCACCACCGCCTTGGCCACATCGTAGAGGCTGATCACGCCCATGAGCTTGCGTTCGTCCATGACCGGCATGTACCGCGCATGGCGCTCGAGCATCATGCGCCGCACCTCATCGAGTTCGGTAGCCAGGGTGCAGGTCATGGGCGCATCGTCCATCGCCCTGCGCACCAGCATCTGGCCAACAGAGCCCCCGTTGCGGACCATGCTGAAAATCACCTCACGAAAGGTGAGCATGCCCACCAGGTCACCATGCTCCATCACCACCAGTGATCCGATATCCTCCTCGGCCATCACCTGGGCCGCCTTGGCCAGCGGCTCATCGGGCGCCACTGTGAACAGGGTGTTGCCCTTGACCCTGAGTATGTCCGAGACCTTCATCACACGCTCCCAAAACCAGCCCCATCGGCTTTTGCCTTCTTGGGAATATAGCCCACAATCGCTGCCTGACTTCGATGTTTTCGACTTGCAGGAGACGCCATGCCCGGCCACCTAGACCCCGGTTTCGACACCTTGTCGCTGCACGCCGGTGCCACCCCCGATCCCACCACCGGCGCACGCGCCGTGCCCATCCACCTGAGCACCTCCTTCGTCTTTGAGTCCAGCGACCAGGCCGCCAGCCTCTTCAACCTGGAACGGGCTGGCCATGTGTATTCGCGCATCAGCAACCCCACCAATGCGGTGCTCGAGCAGCGCATCTCGGCACTGGAAGGCGGCATCGGCGCCATTGCCACAGCCAGCGGCCAGGCCGCGCTGCATCTGGCGGTAGCCACCCTGCTCGATGCCGGCTCGCACATCGTGGCCTCATCGGCCATTTACGGTGGCTCGCACAACCTGCTGCATTACACCCTGCGCC
>CAZCSD010000054.1:0-17207 GCA_964501235.1 uncultured Polaromonas sp.
CAGTTCTATGTGGGCTGGGTGCTGCTGGCAGTGGTCCTGCTGGCCCCCAAGGGTCTGTCGGGCTTGCCCGATCTGTGGCGACGCAAGCCTGCGGCCAAGGCAGGGGACGGTGCATGAGCGCGCAAGGCCCTTCGGCAGTTCTGGAGATTCGCAAACTGGTTAAGAGCTTCGGGGCCCTGAGGGCCACCGACGGCGTATCGCTGCAAGTGCGGCCGGGCGAAATTCACGCCTTGATCGGACCCAATGGCGCGGGCAAGACCACGCTGGTGGCGCAGCTCTCCGGCCAACTGCAGCCCGACGAGGGTGAAATTGTCTTCATGGGCCGGAACATTAACGAGGTCAGCGCGCATGCGCGCGTGGGACTGGGCATGGTGCGCTCCTTCCAGATCACGCGCCTGTTCAAATCTTTTTCGGTCATCGACAACGTGGCCCTGGCCGTGCAATCGCTACAACCCCAGCGGGGCTCGATCTGGCACAGCGTGGCCAACGACCAGGCCCTCTACGAGAAGGCCATGGCCCTGCTCAAAGAGGTGGGCCTGGCCGAGCGTGCCGATCAACTCGCGCCGGCCCTCTCGCACGGCGAGCAAAGGGTCTTGGAGCTCTCGCTGGCCCTGGCCACCGAGCCCAAGCTGCTGCTGCTCGACGAACCCATGGCCGGCACGGGGCCGGAGGAGTCGCAGCGTATTGTTGAGCTGATCGACTCGCTGCGACGCGACAAACACATGGCCATCTTGCTGGTCGAGCACGACATGGATGCGGTGTTTCGCCTGGCCGACCGCATCTCGGTGCTGGTCAACGGCGCACTGATCGCCAGCGGCAGCCCCGACGAGATCCGCAAGGACGCTCAGGTGCGCGCCGCCTATCTCGGCGACGAAGCGGCAAACCCCGCAGGAGCACCCGCATGAGCACGCCGTTGCTGGCCGTCAAGCAACTGCGTGTGGCCTATGGAGCCAGCCAGGTGCTGTTTGATGTCGATGTGCAGGTGCGCGCGGGCGAAGTGATCGGCCTGCTCGGCCGAAACGGCATGGGCAAGACCACCCTGATCCGCAGCATCATCGGCCTCAAGGACATTCAGTCCGGCAGCGTGGCTTTTGAAGGTCAGCCGGTGCAGGGCGACCGCCCGGATGCCATCGCGCGCCTGGGCGTGGCCGTGGTGCCCGAAGGCCGGCAGGTGTTTCCGAACCTCAGCGTGGACGAACACCTGAGTGCTTTTTCCAACACGCGCCACGCGCGCGGCAAGCCCTGGACGCCCGAGGCGGTCTATGCGCTGTTCCCGCGACTGGCCGAGCGCAAGAACAACATGGGCAACCAACTCTCCGGCGGCGAGCAGCAAATGTTGGCCATCGGCCGCGCCCTGGTCACCAACCCCAAGCTGCTCATCTTTGATGAGGCCACCGAGGGCCTGGCACCGCTGATCCGCGAAGAAATCTGGCGTTGCATCGAACAACTGCGCCAGGCCGGCCAGACCCTGATCGTGGTCGACAAGTATGTCAGCCGCCTGGTGCGCATCGCCGACCGCCATGTCATCCTGGAAAAGGGCAAGGTCGCCTGGCAAGGCAGCTCCAGCGCGCTGGCTTCTGACCAGGCTCTCTGGCACCGGTATCTGGGCGTCTAAGACCTGCTGCGGGCAGCGACAGAGGCGGTGGCGCCGAATCAAAGGTCGCGCAGGGCGGTCTGCACCTGCTGCGCAAAAGCGCTTGCATCACCCTGGGCCTGCGCTTGCAGCAATGCGAGCTTGACCAGAAACAACTCAGACTTTTGCTCGCCGGCCTGATCAATGGCCTGGGCCAAGATGTCGTAAACCGCCTCCAGGCCCGCGATATCCAACTGGGGAACACTCATCATCGCCTCCTCAGGCCCCTGCCGTTTCGCGCGTTCTCCGATGCACGCCCGTGCCCAGCGCCCGCTGGAGGGCCGCCTCCAGCCGATCGGCGCTGAGAGTCACCCATCGCGCGCACACATGCTGGTCGGGCCGCAGCAAATACGCCGCGCCATCGGCCTTGACACCGTACTTGGCGCATGCCCGCCCCTCGGGGTCGGCCAGCGACTGATCTGCGCCCGACACCGCTCCGGCACTGCCCACGGCCGTCAGCCGCATCCCCACGCCGCGCGCCCGCCAGCTCTGCACCCGTTGCACAAGAGCCTGCGGAAGTGAAGCGGCCCTGGTGAAATACAGCAAGTCAAAGCCGCCGCCCAGATGATCGAGCAAAAAGTCGTCCGGCGCCAGTTGCACATTGCGCGGTGGTGCGCCTTTGGCCGGGCCAGCCTCAAACAGCCCATCGTCATCGTCCACGCTATTGAGCGCCGAGTCGGTGTACTCATGCGGTCGCGAGGTGCGCCAGTGATAGAGCGGGCGCACAAACGCCTGCGTCAGCGAAAGCGAGAGCACCGCATCGCGCAGCATCCGGAACCCCCGCGAGGGCGGCGTCATAAACCGCGTGCTCTTGCCCGACTCCTCGATGATCTCGCGCGCCGCACCCACCCGCTCATCGCTGTAGTTACGCATCAGGTCCGGTCCGGCCAAACCGCGCACGGTGTAGGCCAGATGCCAGCCCAGGGACTGCGCGTCCTGGAAAGCGGTATTGGCTCCCCGCACGCCAAAAATCGGCAGCAGGTGTGCCGCATCGCCCACAAACACCACCCGGCCGTGCAGATAGTCGGACAAAGTGAGCGTGCGCGCCGAATACACCGAGCTCCAATCCACCTCCCAGGGCGTACCGGCAAAGCCCATCATGTCCAGCTGCGCGTCAATGCGCGCCTTGAGCGACTGCGGCTGTAAGGCCTCCTCGGGCGACTCCCCCGGCGGCAACTGATAGTCGACGCGCCAGATATTGTGCGGCTCACGATGCATCAAAATCGTATTGCCCGGATTCCAGGGGGGATCAAAAAATGCCAGGCGCTCGGTCGGCAAAGGCAAGTCAATCCGGATATCGGCAATGACAAAAAAGCCCTCGTACGAGGCCCCCTCCATCGCCAGCTGCATCTGACTGCGCAAGCCCGAACGCCCCCCATCAGCGGCCACCAGCCAATCAGCGTGCAAGGCATAGACCCCGGCCGGTGTGTCCACCTGCACCCGCACGCCCTCGTCGCGCGGCTCAATCCGCTCCACCTTGTTGCCCCAGCGAATATCAATCAGGGGATTTTTCTCGCAAGCCTCGCACAGGTATTGCTCCATAAACTGCTGCTGGATGTTGAGCACCGGCGCAAAGCGATCGTCGGGATCGTGCGCCGCTTCCATGCGAAAAACACGCTGTCCACGATAGAAGGAGTTGCCAAAGCGCCAGGGCAGGCCCTGCGCCGTCAGACGGTCGGCCACCCCCACTTGCTGCAAGATTTCCAGGCTGCGCCGGGTAAAGCAAATGGCACGGCTGCCCTGCGTCAACTGCAGCTCGGCTGTGCACACCACGCTGGCCACGCCATGGCGGGCCAGTTCGAGCGCTGTCACCAAAGCCGCCGGACCCGAGCCTGCGATGACCACCGGATGGCGCGCCGCAGGCGCGCCCGGCCGGGGCAACCAAGGCTCGTGCACCCGGTAGGAAAAATACAGCGAAGGCCGCGGGACGGTGCTGGGCGTGTGCATGCACCGATATTACTCACACCTCCCTTACCGCCTTTTAAAAATACTGCGCCGCAACGCTGCGCAAGCACTCCATCACGAAGCGACTGGAGGGACTGAGAGCGCTCTGCCGACGCCGGGTCATACCCACCGGCCGCACCCACTCGACACCCGCGACCGGCAGCGCCCGCAGTTGCCGCGCACGCTCTTCCCAGTAGATGAGCTCGCGCGGAATGAAGGTCAGGGCATCGGACTGCATCACCATGGCTTTCATCAGCACGGTGGAGGTGGTTTCGATCTGCGCGGTCGGCGGAGCCATGCCATGACCGCGAAAGAAGTCATCGAAGGCCTGGCGCTCAAGCTCGCGCTGGCGCGGCAGCACCCACTGCTGCTGTGCCAGCAAGGCTGGCGCGATCTGGCGCAGCCGCCCCAAGGGATGGTCCGAGCGCGCCACCACCACAGCGCTTTCCGTAAACAGCGTCTCATGCAGCAGATCCGGGTCTTGCGCCCGACCGGGCACGGAAGACAGGGCAAAGTCAATGTCGCCCTGCTTGACCGAGGGCATCAGCGATTCGTTAAGCCCGTACAGAACACTGACCTTGAGCTCCGGCCGGCTCTGGCTGACCCGTGTCAGGGCCAGGGGCAACAGGCGTGTGGCCTCTGTGGGGCCGCAACCGACAATCACATGGCCCTTTTGTGCCCCCTTGAGCGACTCGATCTCGCCGACGGCATGCCGAAACTCGGCCTCCACCACCTGACCGTGATAGCGCAGCGCCTCACCGAAGGCGGTGGCCACCACCCCAAAGCGTCCGCGCTCAATCAGGGGCGCGCCCAGACTGCGCTCGAGGGCCTTGATGGCCTTGGACAGGGCCGGCTGCGACACCCCCAGCTCGGCCGCGGCCTCCGTCAGACTGCCGCATCGCACTGCCGCCAGAAAAAATTGCACTTTCCGAAAATCCATAACCAATGGTAATAGAAAACAGCGCCGCAGTTGTTGCAAGCCAGCCGTCGTCTTGCTACCTTCTGGGTCTGTCGCGTCTGCCAAGGAGACCCCATGAGCACCCTCAACCTGGACCAGCTGGTCCAACCCGACCGCGTCCACCGTACCGTCTACACCGACCAAGCCATCTTCGACCAGGAGATGGAGCATATTTTTGAATCGGCCTGGGTTTATTGCGGCCACGAATCGCAGGTCAAGGAGCCCGGCCAGTTCCAAACCTTGCAAATCGGTCGTCAGCCCATGGTCATGGTTCGCGCCAAAGACCAAAAAATCCATGTGCTCTACAACCGCTGTCCGCATCGCGGCGTGCAGGTCTGCGGCAGCCACAGTGGCAACACCGGCAGCAGCTTTGTGTGCCCCTACCATGCCTGGAGTTTTCATCTTGACGGTCGCGTGCGGGCGATCCCGCTGATGCAAGGCTACGAAGGCACCCGCCTGAGCACCGACGACCCCAACTGCAGCATGGCGCGCGCCGCGCGGGTCGACAGCTACCGCGGTTTCGTTTTTGCGAGTCTGAGTCCCACCGGCCCTTCGCTGATCGATTTTCTGGGTGATGCCAAGGTGGCCTTTGACGACATGTGCGACCGCTCGCCCGAGGGCGAGGTCGAGGTGGTACCCATTTGCCACCGGGTGGTGCAGCAGTCCAACTGGAAATTCTTCATGGAAAACCAGCTCGACGCCCTGCATCCCTCGGTGACCCACCAATCCACTGGCGTTTCAGCGCGGCGGGTGGAAAAGCGCCTCAAGGAGCAGCAGGGCCACGCGCCGCTGCACTTTCATTACCTCTCCACCTTTGCCTCCAGCTTTGACCAGTGGGACTCGGTGCAAACCGTCAATTTCCCCAACGGGCACGGCATCCTCAAAGCCTATATGGGCCTGCGGCCGCAGGATCCAGACACGCTCGAATACGAGGCGCTGCTGCGCAAGGCCTACGGCCCCGAGAAAACCGAGGAATACCTCTCACGCAGCATTCACCATGTGCTGATCTACCCCTATCTGTCGGTGCAGTCACCGCTGCAGCAGCTGCGCTGCCTGCGGCCCCTGGGTCCGGACAAAACGCTCTCGGAGATCTGGCACTTCCGTTTGAAGGGCGCACCGGAGGCCATCTACCGCCGCTCGATGTGGTACTTCAACCTGGTCAACTCCCCGGCCACCATGATCAATGCCGACGACCTCGAAAACTGGACCCGCGGCCAGAACGGTCTGCAGGCCAAGGGCAACGACTGGGTGAGCTTTCACCGCAACATGGGCGGCGACACCGAGAAAGAAGGCGTCCTTTATTCAAACAACGGCACCTCCGAGGTGGTCATGCGCAACCAGTTCAAAGCCTGGCGCAACTACATGAGCCGGGCCCAGAGCCCGGCTGCGGCCTGACAGGAGATTTCCCATGTCCAAAACCGAAGTCAAACAAGCCCTGGGCACCGGCGTCGTGATCGAGGCGGTGCAGTCGCTCACCGGCGCCGAGGCCATTGCGCCCGACCACATGGGCCGCAGCCGCGAAAGCGCGGTCGGCTATGTGCCCAAGAGCCTGCCCGTCGATGCAGACCTGCTGCGCCAGGTGCAAGTGCTGCTGACACAGCAAGCGGCCATGCTCGATGCGCGGCAGTGGGATGCCTGGATGGACCTGTTTGCCGAGGACGGCGTGTACTGGATGCCCGCAGCGCCCGAGCAGACCGACTGGACCTCGCAGGCTTCCATCTTTGCCGAAGACCGCCTGCTGATGGAAATCCGCGCTGCCCGCCTGCTCCACCCCAACGCCTGGTCGCAGGCGGCGCACTGGGCCACCCATCACCTCTTGGGCCAGACCCTCGTCGAGGCACAACAGGCGAACGCCCTGTCCACGTACACGCCCTTCCAAATGATGGAGGTGCGGCGCGACAAAGTGCGTCACTTCGGGGGCAGCTATCGCCACCATCTGGTCAAGCAGCAGGGCCAGTGGAAAATCCAGTTGCAACGCGTGGACATGTTCAACGCCCAGGCCAGTTACGATTACGTGATTCAGGCTTGGGTTTAACCCCCCTGAGACACGCATGTGGAAACCCGCCGAACGCATCAAGTTCTTCCCCTCCCGAGCCCATATCCCCAGTCGCCAGCAGGCCCTGGCCTCGCGCCTGTTCAGCCCGGTGCAACTCGGTCCGCTGACGCTGCGGCACCGCACCTGGGTGCCGGCCATGGTGCCCTGGCGCTCCAATGAGGAGGGCGAGGTCACCGACGATGTGATCCAGTGGTACGCCCGATTCGCCCAGGGCCAGCCCGGTGCCATCGTGATCGAGGCCACTGGCATCCGGGATGTCCCCAGTGGCCCATTGCTGCGCATCGGCGACGACCGCTACATGGACGGCCTTCGGCGGCTGACGCGCGCTGTGCGGGAGGCCAGCAGTGGTCACACCCGGCTGCTGATTCAGATCATCGATTTTTTGCGTATCCGGCGCCGGCCCGATCCGCAGGTGTTCTTCGAGCGCCACCTCGAGCTGACCCCGGCGCTGCTCGAGCGAGGGGGGCTGCAGGGACAGACCGAAGCCCAAGCCCGCGAAAAGCTCTTCGCGCTCGGGGCGCAGGGCTGGCGGCAGGTGCTCGATGCCCGCGATTGGCAAGCTTTGCAGTACGGTGCGCGTGAGCAGGTCAATGACCTGCATCTCCCCCACATTCGCGAATTGCCACAGGAGCTGCCTGGCCTGTTTGCCCGGGCTTCGGTGCGCGCACGCGAGGCAGGGTTTGACGGCGTTGAGTTGCATTACGCCCATGCCTACACCATGGCCTCGTTTCTATCGGTCACCAATCAACGCAGCGACGGCTACGGCGGCTCGCGCGAGCAGCGGGTGCGTCTGCCCTTGGAGGTGTATGCGGCCGTGCGCGATGCGGTGGGAGCCGGCTACGCCGTCGGCTGCCGTTTTCTGGCCGAAGAATGTATCGAGGGCGGCAGCACCGTCGAGGATGCCGCCTGGTACGGTCTGCAGTTTGCGCGCGCCGGCATGGACTTTCTATCCACCAGCCGCGGCGGCAAGTTCGACGATGCCAAGCAACCGGGCATCGGCCAGGCCGCCTACCCTTACACCGGCCGCAGCGGCTACGAGTGCATGCCACAGTACCTGTCCGACGCGCAAGGCCCTTTCGGTCGCAACCGACAGGCCACTGCGCACATCCGCCGGGCGCTGCGCCAAGAGGGCTTGCCAACGCCCGTGGTCTGCACGGGCGGCGTTCATAACTTTGAGATGGCCGAGGCCATGCTGGCCGCCGGCGACTGCGACGTGGTGGGCACCGCACGACAAAGCCTGGCCGACCCCGACTGGGCCCTGAAAACCTGGCTGGGCCAAGGCGATCAGGTACGCCTGTGCGAATACACCAACTATTGCGAAGGCCTGGACCAAAAACACAAGCAGGTCACCTGTCAGCTGTGGGACCGGATCGAACTCGACGAGCCCGGCCTGCGCCTGTCGCACGATGGCAAGCGGCGTCTGGTGGCACCGCCCTGGCGAGCCAGCAGCGCCCCGGCAGACTGAGGGCTCGCATGAGCGATCTGCGGCCCTCCGGTCATCAGGACAGTTTTAGCCGCGACCACCTGCCGCCCCGATCGCAGTGGCCGGTGTTGCTGCCCCCGCCGCGCGGCATCGGTTACAGCGAGCGGCTCAACGCGGCGCAAGAACTCCTGGACCACCCCGCCGAGCGACCCGCCCTGCGCGGCGGGGGCCTGATCTGGTCCTACGCCCGACTGCGGGATCAGGTGGACCGCATCGTGCAGGTGATCCGCCACGACTGGAAGCTGCCCACGGGCAGCCGGGTGCTGCTGCGTGGCGCCAATCACCCCATGTTGGCAGCCTGTTGGCTGGCCGTCATCAAGGCCGGCTGCGTGGCAGTGACCACTATGCCGCTGCTGCGAGCGCGCGAGCTTGGCGTGATCGCACGCAAGGCCCGGGTGCAAGCGGCGCTGGTGCAGTCAGACCTGCTGCACGAGTGGCAGGAGGCCGTGCGCGCAGAGGGGCTGCATACACTGGGCTATGGCTTGCAGGCCGAGGGCGAACTGCAGCAGGCTATGGCCCGCTACCCGGATCCCTGCCCGGCGGCCGATACGGCGCAGGACGATGTGGCGCTGATCGCCTTCACATCAGGCACCACCGGCGTCCCCAAGGGCACGATGCATTTCCATCGCGACCTGCTCCTGATTGCCGATGTGCTCTCGCATCATCTGATCGCGCCCTCCGCGCACGATGTGTTCATCGGCACGCCGCCGCTGGCCTTCACCTTTGGTCTGGGCGGGTTGCTGATCTTTCCGCTGCGGGTGGGCGCCTGCGCGGTGCTGCAGCCGGCCTGGACCCCCGAATCATTGCTGGCGGGCATTGCCGAGCACCGGGCCACCGTGTGCTTTACCGCGCCCACCTTCTACCGCAAGATGGCCGCACGGGCCGAGCGCGCGCAGCTGCACAGCCTCAGGCAGTGCATTTCCTCCGGCGAGATGCTCCCGGCTGACACGCGCGCGCAATGGCAGGCGGCCACCGGTATCGAGATGACCGAGTGCCTGGGCTCCACCGAACTGCTGCATGCCTTCATCGGCTGCAAACCCGGTGCGGTGCGGCCCGGGGCCACCGGCCAAGTAGTGCCCGGGTATGAAGCCTGCATCCTCGATGCGCAAGGCCACAGCCTGCCGCCGGGGGAGATCGGCCGGCTGGCGGTGCGCGGACCGACCGGTTGCCGCTACCTCGATGACGAGCGCCAGCGCGAGTATGTGCAACACGGCTGGAACCTCACCGGCGACGCCTACCGCATGGATGAAGACGGCTACTTCTGGTACCAATCGCGCACCGATGACATGATCGTCAGCGCCGGCTACAACATCGCCGGCCCAGAAGTAGAAGATGTCTTGCTGACGCACCCCCAGGTGGCCGAATGCGGGGTGGTGGGCGCGCCCGATGTCGAACGCGGGCAGGTGGTGATAGCCTTTGTGGTGCTGCGACCGGGTGCGCTTACCATACCGGAAGAGGCACTGACGGGTGAACTCCAGGAATGGGTCAAGGCGCGTCTGGCCCCCTACAAATACCCGCGCCGCATCCGCTTCGTGCAGGCCCTGCCCCGAACCGAAAACGCCAAGCTGCAGCGCTTTGTGCTCAGGCAGTGGGCGGCCTCTGCCTGAGCCGCCAGCCTGCAGCAGCAGCCTCAGAGATCAAAAAATACCGTCTCGCGGCCGTGATCACTGTCCTGCATGTGGATGTCAAAACGGTACTCGATCCCCCCGGGCGTTTGCCGCCGCTGGGCCACCAGGGTCTGGCGCCGTTCGGCCGGCACACACCGAAGCACCTCATCGCCTGCATTGGCCGCGGCCTCGTCCTCAAAGTACAGGCGGGTAAAGGCATGGAGCAACAAGCCACGCGCAGAGACACACACATCGATAAAGGGTGCCTGCGCCGGATCGATGGCACCGGGCTTGACCGTGAGGAACTCGTAGTGATCACCGGCCAGGATGCCGGTGCCGCAGCGGCCAAAGCCCGTAAAGCCCTGGGCCCGCACCTGCTCGGGGGTTTGCAAGAGCTCGCCACGCGCATTGCGCTGATGAATTTCAATCAAGGCGTCGTTGATGGTCTTGCCCGCACCGTCATAGACCTGCCCGACGATACGAATATGTTCACCCTCGGCCTGCGGCTGCGCCAGCACCGGGGTGAACAGGCTGTGAAAAAACGGATAGCCATACTGGGTAGGCGCCAGGCCATAGGCAAAGTAGGGCCCCACTGTTTGCGAGGGCGTCTGGTACAGCTTGCGACTCATGGCGGGCCTCTCATTCAAAACGCGTGGCCTTCGGGCCACGCAGCACAATATCGAACACATAACCGAGCGCGTAATCGGGCTGAGTGACATCCAGGCTAAAGCGCGAGACCAAGTTGCCCCGCAGGTGCTCGGGCATGCTCATGTACATCGGGTCAAACTCGAGCAGCGGGTCGCCCGGGAAGTACATTTGCGTCACCAGACGGCTGGCAAAGTAGTCCCCAAAAAGCGAAAAATGAATATGGTTGGGCCGCCAGGCATTGGGGTGATTGCCCCAGGGATAGGCGCCGGGCTTGATGGTCTTGAAGGTGTAGCGGCCTTGGTCATCGGTCATGCAACGGCCGGCCCCTAAAAAATTGGGGTCCAGGGGGGCATCGTGCTGATCGACCTTGTGCACATACCGACCGGTGGCATTGGCCTGCCACACCTCGACCAGGGTGTTTCGCACAGGACGGCCGTCTTCATCGAGCACCCGGCCGGTGACGATGATGCGCTCGCCCAGGGGCTCACCGTTGACGCGCGCATTCATGGTCAGGTCGTTGTCGTACTTGCCCATCTGCGCAAACTCATACACCGGCGCGTTCCGGTTGGCCAGCGCATGGGGCATGGTCACCAGCGGCTGCTTGGGCCCACGCAGCCCGGTCGACTTGTACATCGGGAATACATAGCTGGGCTGGGTGCTCCAGTCGCGCGCAGCCACTGGGGCTGTACGGGTGTCAGATTTCATGAGAACCTCACAACAAATAAGCCTCGATAGCCAACGACTGTAGCGCCGTCGGCTGCTTGTGTGTATTCCATTGTCATGCCGGCCGCCGTCAGACAGCCGGGACCGAAAACCGCCCGCCCAGATCGTTCAGACCCAGCTCTTGCAGCAAGTCTCGCAAACGCTGCGCTGCCTCGCGCGCCTGGGACGGCCGCACCGGCTGATGGCCGCTGGCCAGAATCAGCTCATTTTTCAGCGAGTGCTCCCAGCCCACCAGCTCAGTCACCGTGACGGTGTAGCCGTGCGCCTGCAACTGCAGACAACGCAATACATTGGTGATCTGGCTGCCAAACTCGCGAGTGTGCAGCGGATGGCGCCACAGCTCGGCCAGCGGCGTGCGCTTGATGGCCAGGGCCTTGGACTGCCGCAGCACGCCCGCCACCTCCGCCTGGCAGCACGGCACCAGCACCATATGCCGTGCCCGGTGCTTCAGGCCAAAGGCGATCGCATCGTCGGTGGCCGTGTCGCAGGCATGCAAGGCGGTGACTATGTCGACCTGCTTGGGCATCTGCGCCGCTTGGTGGGACTGGGCCACCGACAGATTTAGAAAGTCCATGCGCTCAAAACCCAAGCGCTGCGCCAGCTCGCGCGACTTGGCTACCAGCTCAGCTCGCGTCTCCACGCCGATGATGCGACCCTGCAAGCGCTGCGCCACTCGCGCCACCTGGTAGTAGAGGTCATAGAGAATAAAGCCCAAATACGACTTGCCCGCCCCGTGGTCCACCAGTACCGGATCGGGCCGGTGTTTGTGCACCTCGTCCAGCAGCGGCTCAATGAACTGGTACAGGTGGTAGACCTGCTTGAGCTTGCGCCGCGTGTCCTGATTGAGTCGGCCCTCGCGGGTCAAGATGTGCAGTTCCTTGAGCAGCTCCACCGACTGGCCGGGGCGCAACTCTTCGGTCAGCGGCACAGGCGCTGCTTTTGCTTGGGGGCGTTGATGCGGCGGGGGCATGAGAGGGCCAGTGTACAAAGCCATCGCACCGGGCCGGCTCATTGCTGGCCGGTGCTGCGCGAGGAATTTGGGCGAGTTGCTAGATTGGCACCGGGCATTGACCCGATCATCCCCTCCCCAACACCGGCGCCAAGGCCACCCCCGTCGCCGTCTTCAACCTCACCAGCTCCTCCGGCGCAGCAGAGGCCACCACGCGCCCGCCCGCATCGCCACCGCCTGGCCCCAGGTCCACCACCCAGTCGGCCTCGGCAATGAGGTCGAGGTCGTGTTCAATGACGATCACGCTGTGGCCGGCGTCCACCAGCCGGTGCAGCACATGGATGAGCTTTTCCACATCGGCCATGTGCAGGCCCACGGTGGGTTCGTCCAGCACGTAGAGGGTGTGCGGGGCCTTCTGGCCGCGGCGGGTGATGTCGTCGCGCACCTTGGAGAGTTCGGTCACCAGCTTGATGCGCTGGGCCTCACCGCCCGAGAGCGTGGGTGAGGGCTGGCCCAGCGTGAGGTAGCCCAGGCCCACGTCCTTGAGCAGTTGCAGCGGGTGGCTGATGTGGGGCATGGACGCAAAAAAGTCCACGGCCTCGTCGACCTCCATGCGCAGCACCTCGCCAATGCTCTTGCCCCGCCAGGTGACGGCCAGCGTTTCGGGGTTGAAGCGCGCGCCGTGGCAGGTTTCGCACAGCACCTTGACATCGGGCAAAAAGCTCATGCCAATGGTGCGCACGCCCGCGCCTTCGCAGGTCGGGCAGCGGCCTTCGCCGGTGTTGAAGGAAAAGCGGCCCGGCCCGTAGCCCCTCGCCTTGGCCTCCAGGGTATCCGCAAAGAGTTTGCGGATGGTGTCCCAAAAGCCGATGTAGGTGGCCGGGCAGGAGCGCGGAGTCTTGCCGATGGGGGTTTGATCGACCTCGAGCACGCGGTCAACGCTCTGATAGCCACTGAGCCGCAAGCAGCCCACCCAGGCGGGGTGCTGACCGGCCTCGTCTTTCTTGCGGCCGGCCGCAGTGGAGCGCTGGCTTACCGCGGCCTGCACATTGGCCAACAACACCTCGCGTGCGAGGGTTGATTTGCCCGAACCGCTGACGCCAGTGATCGCCACTAAACGCTGCAGCGGAATGTGTACATCGACCTGCCTGAGGTTGTGCAGATTGGCGCCTCCCATGAACAACTGGGTCTCGGCGCGCCCTGCGCGCCGGGGCCGCAGCGGATGCCGTATGGCCTGCAGCAGATAGCGCCCGGTCAGCGATTCCGGATGGGCCGCCAGGTCCTGCGCGCTGCCCTGAGCCACCACACGGCCGCCGCGTTTGCCCGCACCAGGGCCGATGTCGATGATGTGATCCGCCCGGCGGATGGTGTCTTCGTCATGCTCCACCACCACCAGGGTGTTGCCGCGCTCGCTGAGCTTGCCCAATGCGCCCAGCAAAATTTGGTTGTCGCGCGGATGCAGGCCGATGGTGGGCTCATCGAGCACATAGCACACGCCTTGCAAATTCGAACCCAGCTGCGCGGCCAGGCGGATGCGTTGCGCCTCGCCGCCCGAGAGCGTGGGCGCGCCACGATCCAGCGTGAGATAGCCCAGGCCCACTTCTTCCAGAAACTCGAGCCGGCTGCTGATCTCAGGGATAAGGTCGCGCGCGATCTCGGCCTCGCGCCCGTTCAGGTGAAGACCGTTGATCCAGGCGCGCACCTGACTGACCGACAGGCGCGCCACATCGGTGATGGACCAGGCCTGCCCGTTGGCACCGCGCAGACGCACCGCCCGAGCCTGGGCGTTAAGGCGGGTGCCGTCGCAACGGGGGCAGACGGTATCGACAAGATCTTCCAGCTCAGGCTCAGCGAAGCTCTGCTCGCGGCCCTTGTGATCCTCAGCGGGCATGGAGTCATCGAGCGCGCGTCGCTGCTCCTTGCTCAGAGCCACGCCCGTGCCCACACAATCCGGGCACCAGCCGTGCTTGCTGTTATAAGAAAACAGACGCGGGTCGAGCTCGGGGTAGGAGGTAGCGCAGACCGGGCAAGCGCGCTTGGTGGAAAACGCATGAAGATGCCCGATGCCGCGCGTGGGTGCGCCAGATTCCATGGCGGCCTTCAAGCCATCGAGCGGCGCGAGCACATGCACCACGCCCTTGCCGTGCTCAAGCGCCGTCTTGAGCGCCTGGCGTAGCGCGGTCTCATGGGCGGGCAGCACCTGCACATCGGCCACGGGCAGTTCAAGGGTATGCTCCTTGAAGCGGTCAATACGCGGAAAGCCCTGGGTCGGCAAAAACTCGCCATCAACGCGCAGGTGCGTGTAGCCGCGCGGCCGGGCCCAGTCAGCCAGTTCGGTGTAGACGCCCTTGCGGTTGATGACCAGGGGGGCCAGCAAGCCGATATGCTGACCGCGGTAGTTTTTCAGCAGCTGCGCGGTAATGCTGTCGCTGCTTTGCGGCATAACGGCGGCGTCATCGTGCACGCAATGTTGCACACCGAGCTTGACATAGAGCAAACGCAGGAAGTGCCACACTTCGGTGGTGGTGCCCACAGTGGACTTGCGCCCGCCGCGCGAGAGCCGCTGCTCGATGGCCACGGTGGGCGGGATGCCGTAGACGGCATCGACCTCGGGGCGGCCCGCCGGCTGCACGATGCTGCGGGCATAGGCGTTCAGGCTTTCCAGATAGCGTCGCTGGCCTTCGTTGAACAGGATATCAAAGGCCAGTGTGGATTTTCCGGAGCCCGACACGCCGGTGACCACATTGAACTGGCCGCGCGGAATATCCACCGACAGGCTCTTGAGATTGTTCTCCCGGGCGTTGACGATTTGGATGGCCTGCGGCCGCGCTGGCACCGGGGCCTGCAGTCGGCGCCCGGACGGCGCGGCGATGGCGGCAGGCCAGAGGGCTTCTTGTGGCTCGGCCGCCCCGTGCACTTCGCCCATGGCCCGGGCATAGTCACGCAGGGCCTGCGCGGTGTGCGAAGTCGGGTGCTGGCGCAAATCTTCAGGCGCGCCCTCGGCCACCAGCAGCCCGCCAGCTTCGCCGCCTTCGGGGCCGAGGTCGATCACCCAATCGGCGGCGCGAATCACGTCGAGGTTGTGCTCAATCACAATCAGCGAGTGACCGGCCTCCAGCAGTTTGCGCAAGGCGCGCATCAGCTTGGCGATATCGTCAAAGTGCAGGCCGGTGGTGGGCTCGTCCAACAGGAAAAGCGTGCCGCGATGTTGCCGAAGCGCCAGCGGTTGGCGGCTGGCACTGGCGGGCGTCTTGGCTGATTTTTGGCCTTCGCCCTTGCCGGCCAAAAAACCCGCCAGCTTCAGGCGCTGCGCCTCGCCGCCGGAGAGCGTGGGCACGGGCTGGCCCAGTTTGACGTACTCCAGACCCACATCGACGATGGGCTGCAAGGCGCGCAGCACATCGCGGTCGGAGCGAAAAAGCGTGCAGGCCTGGCTGACCGTCAGCTCAAGAACATCGGCCACGCTCAGACGATGCGCGGTGCCGTCGGGGGCTGAGCGCTCGATCTGCACTTCCAGGATTTCCGGTCGGTAGCGCTTGCCATCGCAATCGGGGCAGCGCAGGTACACGTCGGAGAGAAACTGCATTTCCACATGCTCAAAGCCCGAGCCACCGCAGGTGGGGCAGCGGCCGTCGCCGCTGTTGAAGCTGAACTTGCTGGCGGTATAACTGCGCTCACGGGCCAGCGGCGTGTCGGCAAAAAGTTCCCGCAGGGCGTCCCAGGCACCCACATAGCTGGCCGGGTTGGATCGGGCCGTTTTGCCTATGGGGGACTGGTCAACAAAGACCACATCCTGCAGATGATCAACACCGAGCACACGGTCGTGCGCGCCGGGGGTTTCAGTGGCCTTGCCCATCTGGCGCAGCAGGGCCGGCGCCAGAATGTCCTGCATCAGGGTGGATTTGCCCGAGCCGCTCACGCCGGTCACGCAGACCAGACGTTGCAGCGGAAATTCCACGCTGAGGTTCTTGAGGTTGTGTTCGCGCGCGCCTTCGAGCACCAGTCGCGGGGTGTGATCGGTCACGGCGCGCTTGAGGCCCATACCGACCTGCTTGCGCCCACCCAGGTAAGCGCCCGTCAAGGTGTCGGCCTGCCGCATCTGCGAGGGCGTGCCATCGAAGACGATGGTGCCGCCTTTCTCGCCGGGGCCAGGGCCCATATCAATGAGCCGGTCGGCTGCAAGCATGACCGCTGGATCGTGCTCCACCACCACCAGGGTGTTACCGGCATCGCGCAGGCGGCCCATGGCCTGGGTGATGCGGTTCATGTCACGCGGGTGCAGGCCGATACTGGGCTCGTCGAGCACGAACAGGGTGTTGACCAGCGAGGTGCCCAACGCGGTGGTGAGGTTGATGCGCTGCACTTCACCGCCCGAGAGGGTGCGACTTTGCCGATCGAGGGTGAGGTAGCCGATGCCCACGTCGCACAGGTATTTGAGCCGGGTGCAGATTTCCTCGAGCAGCAGCTTGAGGGCCTGGCGGTCGGCACCAGCGGCCTGGAGCAGGCTTTCCTGTGCGAGGTCCTCAAAGAACGGGCGCAGCCGCTCGATGGGCAATTGCATGAGGTCGTGCAAGCACAAGCCCGGCAGCGAGTCCAGCTGCTCACGGCTCCAGGCCACGCCCACCGGCATGAAGCGCTGGGCCGGCGGCAGCACGGCGTCAGCAGCCTGCTTGGAGCCCAAGCGCCAAAGCAGGGCCTCGGTTTTCAAGCGTGCCCCACCACAGTCGGTGCAGGCGGTGTAGCTGCGGTATTTGGACAAGAGCACCCGAATGTGCATCTTGTAGGCCTTGCTCTCGAGATATTCAAAAAAGCGCCGTACACCAAACCACTGCTTGTTCCACTGGCCCTTCCAGTGGGGCGAGCCGTTGACGACCCAATCCTTTTGTTCTTGCGTGAGCTTGTACCAGGGCGTATCGCGCGGAATACCGGCCGCCTCAGCGTGTCGCATCAGGTCGTCCTGGGCCTCTTGCCAGGCCGGGGTCTGCATGGGCTTGATGGCGCCAGCACGCAAGGTGAGCTTGTCGTTGGGAATGACCAAACCCAGATCGACACCGATGACCCGGCCGAAGCCGCGGCAGGTTTGGCAAGCGCCCATGGCCGAATTGAAGGAAAAAAGCGAAGGCGTGGGCTCGGCGTAGCGCAGCTGGCTGTGCGGATCCTGCAGACCGGTGGCATAGCGCCAGAGCGTCTCGGCCCGGCCCTCGGC
>CAZCSD010000055.1:0-16753 GCA_964501235.1 uncultured Polaromonas sp.
TGCCAAGTCCCTGGACAAGGTCTATTACCGGCATTCTGGCTACCCCGGCGGCATCACAGCCACCAATTTCCGCGATATGCAGGCCAAGCATCCGGGCCGCGCGCTCGAGAAGGCGGTCAAGGGCATGTTGCCCAAAGGTCCTCTGGGTTACGCCATGATCAAGAAGCTCAAGGTCTATGGTGGGGCTGAGCATCCGCATACGGCCCAGCAACCCAAAGTGTTGGACATCTAAGGAGCTCAGATGATTGGTGAATGGAACAACGGCACCGGCCGACGCAAATCCAGCGTTGCCCGCGTGTTTCTGAAAAAAGGCTCCGGCAAGATCACCATCAATGACCGGGACATTGCGGCCTATTTTGGGCGCGAGACCTCGATCATGATCGCCAAGCAGCCGCTGGCTCTCACCGGTAATCTCGAGACCTTCGATATCCAGGTCAATGTGCACGGCGGTGGCGAATCCGGTCAGGCCGGCGCTGTTCGCCACGGCATCACCCGGGCGCTGATTGACTACGACGCAGCCCTCAAGCCGGCCCTGAGCCAGGCTGGCTTTGTCACCCGCGATGCGCGGGAGGTCGAACGTAAGAAAGTGGGCCTGCGTTCGGCGCGCCGTCGCAAGCAGTTCAGCAAGCGCTGATCGGCTGTCAGTCCAGCAAAGACCGCCGTGTGGCTTGCGGCCACCGGCGGTTTTTTCTTTCAATCTGACGCGGCCGCTGGGCCGGCCAAGGGCCCGCAAGAGGGCACGAACGGCCTGTGGCTGATCAAATTACGGTACTATCGGATTTCCCCTCCCGGAAGGAGTTGTCATGAGCGCTGTTGCCGAGTCCCTACCCACAGATTTTCCCGAGCCGCTGGTCTTTACCGATGCGGCTGCAGCCAAGGTGGCCGAGTTGATTGCCGAGGACGGCAATCCCGATCTGAAGTTGCGTGTTTTCGTGCAGGGCGGAGGCTGCTCCGGGTTCCAGTATGGTTTCACTTTCGACGAAATCGTCAATGAAGACGACACCACCATGACCAAGAATGGGGTGTCCCTGTTGATCGATGCGATGAGTTACCAGTATCTGGTGGGTGCCGAGATCGACTACAAAGACGACCTTGAAGGCGCCCAGTTCGTCATCAAAAACCCTAACGCCACCAGCACGTGCGGTTGCGGCTCGAGCTTTTCGGTCTGAAAGCTCGCCTTGCCCAGAAAAGCCGCCCTCGGGCGGCTTTTTTATCGACTGGCCGGGTACAGGGCGCCCAACACCCGGGGGCCTTTGGCGCCGGTGACTTCGACTCGGTTACCGGCCTGCCGTTTGAACCAGCAATGGGCCAGCCAGGCGAAGGCGGCCGCCTCCACTTGCAGGGCCGGGAGCCCTCTTTGCTCGCTGCTCAGGACCGCCACCCCCGGCAGTAAGGCTTGCAGGCCGCGCATCAGCTCTGTATTGAGCGCGCCCCCGCCGCAGACCAGCAGTTCCTGGGCGGTGGGCAGATGGCGGGCCACATCGCGCGCGCAGACCTCGGCGGTCAGCCGGGTGAGCGTGGCTTGCACATCGACGGGCGAGAGGCTTGAGGGCAGCGAGTCCAGGCGCTTTTGCAGCCACTCGGCGTTGAACAGATCGCGGCCCGTGCTGCGCGGTGGCGGTAAGCTGAAAAAGGCTTCGCCCAGCAGGCCTTCGAGCAGCGCGGCGCTGACCCGACCGCTGGCGGCCCAGGCGCCTTGGTCATCGTAGGGGCGGCCGGTGTGCAGCTCACACCAGTGATCGAGCAGGGCGTTACCCGGCCCGCAGTCCCAGCCGCGGACGAGGCCCTGGGCCGGCAGCAGCGTGAGGTTGCTGATACCACCGATATTGAGTACGGCGATGTCTGCGTCGGTTCGGCCCCAAAGGGCAGCGTGAAAGCCGGGCACCAAGGGGGCTCCTTGGCCGCCTGCGGCCAGGTCGGCATTGCGGAAGTCGGCCACCACATCGAGACCGGAGACTTCCGCGAGCAACGCCGGGTTGTTCAGTTGCAGGGTATAGCCGGGTCCACCGTGGCTTGGGGGCTGGTGCCGCACCGTCTGTCCGTGGGCGCCGATGGCGGTGATATCCGATCGGCGCAGACCCAGGGCCTGGGCCTGCCTCAACAGGTCGGATACGACCTCGGCGTAGACGCCCACCAGCGCATGGGCGGCCATCGCGGCACGATGCAGTTCATCGGCTCCGGATCGGTTCAGGGCGAGCAGTTCTTGCCGCAGTGCGGGCGCAAAACCGCGGCTGGCGTAGCCGAGCACCCGAGGCGTCGCGCTGAAATCGGCCATCACGCCATCGACCCCATCGAGCGAGGTGCCCGACATCAGGCCGATGAAAAGCGATGCGCTCACGGGGCCGAGCGCAGCGACAGCTTACTGCGCAAGGGTGGGTTGGAGGGCGGCAGCGGCCGCCAGTTGCTGCTGCATCAGGCTGGCCTTCTGCCGGAAGGCGGCCATGGATGCCGCGGGCACCGGTCCGCTGCCGGCAGCCATGATCTTGGGGTCGCGGTGCACCCCATTGATGCGGTACTCAAAATGCAGGTGTGGCCCGGTGGCCCAGCCGGTGGCTCCGACGCCGCCGATAAGCTGGCCCTGCGTCACGCGCTGGCCGAGGCGAACCTGCATAGAGTTCAGGTGGGCATAGACCGTGGTGCGGCCCCGGCCGTGGTCGATGAAGATCACATTGCCGAAACCGTTTTGCCATCCGGCAAAGGACACCACCCCTTCGCCAATGGAGCGCACCGGCGTTCCAGCGGGGGCTGCGTAATCGATGCCTTGGTGGGGCAGTACCCGGTTGAGCACCGGATTGAGGCGCATGGAAAAACCGCTGGTGATCTTGCCCGATTCAACCGGCGCAAGATAGCCCTTGCGCAGCCCACGCCCGTCCATGCTGTAGTAAGCGCCGCGGCTGCCTTGTCGCTCTTCATCACGGAACCACATGGCTTGAATGGATTGCCCGCCATAGACCACTTCGGCGGCCAGAACGCGACCGTCGCGCAAGGGCTCGCCGTCTGCTTCCAACACTTCGTAGTACACACTGAAGCGATCGCCTTTGCGCGTGCCACCGCTCATGTCGATGGCCTCACCCAGTATTTGGTGCAATTGGCGGGCCACCGAGGCATCCAGGCCAGCCCGGTCTATCGAGGCATCCAGGGATCTGTGGATGACGCCCGAAGCCACTCGGCTCGATCGGTTGTAACGGTCGGACTCGACCCGAGACACGAAGCTCTGTCCTTGACGCTCGACGACCAGGCGCTTGAAGAAATTCTCATCGTCGGTGGCCCAGCGCAGACTGATCTTGACCAAGCGCTGATCGTCATCGGCCTCGGCCGTGACGGCTCGGGCCTGACGCCCGAAGATGTGTTGACGGGCCAAGGTGTCCTTGCGCAGGAAGGCGGCAGCCGCTGGATCAGCGATACCCAGTCGGCCGAGCAGGCTATCGGCCGTGTCGGTGGCCCGGGTGATCTCGGTACGGAAAAGATTGAAGCGGTGCGTGAGCAGCGTCTCCGACTGCCCGGCCAGAGGCAAGGGCTGAACGGTTTCGACCACTTCGGAGACCGGCAGATCGGCTGCGTCGGGAGCCAGCGGGGCCACGCCAAAAGCCGTCACACCCGTTCCGAGCAAAAGCGCAGCCAAGCCAGCGGCCACCCGGCGGGGGTGCTGCTGGATCATGGAAGACCCGCGGGTCATCAGCGCTGAAAGAAGGCGCAGGTTCAAAGCTCTTATCGAATCGTCCGGTCAAATGCAGCCAGACAGAGAATCGCCCGGACCTTAAAATGCCGTGCTGTGCTCCGCCTGGGGCGAGCTGGGCATTATAGGGGCCTCCTGTTTTTTGCCCACCCCCGCTATTTGACCCTAAAACCTATATGAATCAAGCCTTTCCCACGGACTCTGGTCTCTCCGAGGGGGTGCGCGATGCGCTGGCCGTGACCCTGCGCGGCTGCGAGGAGCTGATCCCTGAGTCTGACTGGGTGCGCAAATTGACCCGCGCCGAGCAGACCGGGCGGCCGCTGCGGATCAAGCTCGGTCTTGATCCCACCGCGCCGGACATCCACCTGGGCCACACGGTGGTCCTCAATAAGATGCGGCAGCTGCAGGATCTGGGGCACCAGGTGATCTTCCTCATTGGCGATTTCACCAGCCTGATCGGCGATCCTTCGGGGCGCAACAGCACCCGCCCGCCGCTGACGGCCGAGCAGATCAAGGCCAATGCCCAGACTTACTACCAGCAGGCCAGCCTGGTTTTAGATCCCAGTAAAACAGAGATCCGATACAACAGTGAGTGGTCACTACCTTTGGGGTCGAGCGGTATGATACAGCTGGCCGCCAAGTACACCGTGGCGCGCATGATGGAGCGCAATGACTTTCATGAGCGCTTCAAGGCCGGCACCCCGATCTCCGTCCATGAATTTCTGTATCCCTTGATGCAGGGCTATGACTCGGTGGCCCTGCGAAGCGATCTGGAACTCGGCGGAACCGACCAGAAGTTCAATTTGTTGGTCGGCCGGCATCTGCAGGGTGAATACGGCCAGGAGCCCCAGTGCATCCTGACCATGCCCCTGCTTGAGGGCCTGGACGGGGTGGACAAGATGTCCAAGTCCAAGAACAACTACATCGGCATCACCGAGGAGCCCAACAGCATGTTCGCCAAGGTGCTGTCTATCTCGGATGAGCTGATGTGGCGCTGGTACACCCTGCTGTCATTCAAGACCCTGGCGGACATCGAGGCCTTGCGAGGACAGGTTGAGGCCGGCCTCAATCCCAAGCAGGCCAAGGTCATGCTGGCCAAGGAGATCACCGCGCGTTTTCACAGCCCTGCCGCGGCCGAGGCGGCCGAGCAGGACTTCATGCTGCGCAGCCGCGGCGGCGTGCCCGATCAGATCGAGGAGCGCACCCTCACCGGCGCCCCTCTGGGCATCGCTGCGCTGCTTAAAGCCTCTGGGCTGGCTCCTTCGACCAGCGAGGCCAACCGCCTGATCGAAGGCGGAGGCGTGCGCATCGATTCCAGCGTGGTCTCTGACAAGGCGCTTAAGCTGGAGCCTGGCACCTATGTGGTGCAGGTGGGCAAGCGCAAGTTCGCTCGCGTGAGCCTGAGCTGAGGCTCAATCGCGCCCCTGTCCGAGTTCTGCGGGCCCAGGCTCAGGGCTACCATCAGCGCATGAAATCCGCCTCCGCATGGCTTACGCCGCAGCGCCTCCTGATGATGTCGGTCGGGATGGCGCTGGTCACCATTGGCCTGAAGACCGGGGCCTGGTGGCTCACCGACTCGGTGGGCCTGCTTTCTGATGCGATGGAATCGCTGGTCAACCTGGCCAGCGCGGTGTTCGGCCTGACCATGGTCACCATCGCAGCGCGACCGGCCGATGAGGCTCACCCCTACGGCCACCACAAGGCAGAATATTTTTCTTCGGGCTTCGAGGGGGTGCTCATCGTGGCGGCCGCGCTGGGCATCATCTGGGTGGCCGGCCATCGCCTCCTCGATCCCCAGCCCTTGCAGTCGGTGGGCCTGGGGCTGGGCTTGTCCTTGATCAGCTCAGGCCTCAATGGCCTGCTTGCCTGGGTCATGTGGCGGGCTTCGCGAGCGCATCGCTCCCTGGCCCTGGAGGCCGATGCGCGGCATTTGGTGGTCGATGTCTGGACCTCGCTGGGGGTGGTGGTCGGCATTGGGCTGGTCACCTTCAGTGGCTGGCTCTGGCTCGATGCAGCGGTGGCCATTGCGGTGGCGCTGAACATCCTGCGCGAAGGCGCCGCCCTGATCTGGCGCTCGTCCCAGGGTTTGATGGATGAATCTCTTGAGCCCGAAGTCCGGCGTGCGATCGACGAGGTGCTCGAGAGCTTTGCCCACAAACGCGGCGAGGCGGTGATCCTTCGGTTTGACCATGTCACCACCCGCAAGGCCGGGCAGCGTCGCTTTGTTGATCTTCACATGCACATGCCGGCCCACTGGAGCTTGGGCCGTGCTGCGGCCTTGCGCACCAGTGTCGAACAAGCCCTGATGAGCGCGGTCCCTGGCTTGCGGGCTACCATACAGCTCTTGCCCAGCGATGTTGAAGCTCATTTTGATGACCCCAAGGATTTGCTTTGAGCGCATCGGGCGGGCGTCGACCTTGGGGTCTGCGGCGCTTTTAGCCGGGTCTATAACGGGAGTTTGCTTGATGCGGCCCATGCGCCTGCTTTTTTGTGCGGTGGCGGTTTTCTCGATGGTCGGTGGGAGCTGGGCGGAGGTTGGACTGAGTCGGTTTGGCCGCATTCAGGCGCTGGCCAAAACCGGCTTGGACCGCGACATCTACGACCCGGGGGTGCAATCGCCCAAAGCGGCTTTGTTTTCTCGCGACGGTAGCAAGCTCTACATCAACGCCCTGGAAGGCGGGCAGACCTTGGTCTACAGCTTTCCGGACCTCAAGCCTCTGGCGGTGATCTCGCATACCTTCGGCGCAGCCGATACGGCCCTGTTCCAGGGGCAGACCTCGGTGTTCGGCTACGCCTACTTCCACGGCAAACCGGGTGCGTACAACCATTTTCTGGGTAAGCCGGTGGAGATGGCCACCTCCCATGAGGGGCGCTACCTCTGGATTCCCTATTACCGGCGCAGCTTCGATCTCAACGCCTCTTCGCCCTCGGCCCTGGCCATTGTGGACATGCGCACCGACCGTATTGTCCGGGTGATGCCTACAGGCCCTTTGCCCAAGTATGTGGCCATATCGCCGGACTCCAAACAAGCGGTGGTCACTCACTGGGGTGACAACACGCTCGGTGTGATCGATATCAGCGCCCCCGATCCGCAGGACTTCAAGTACACCGCCCACTGGGTGGTCGAGCGCAAGCTCCCCACCGAAGGGGTCAAGGGCAACCGGGATCAGTTCTGCGGCTTTTGTTTGCGCGGAACGATATACACGCCCGACGGCAGCACCGTACTCGTGGCCCGCATGGGCGGTGGGGGTGTGGCCGGGTTTGACGTGGCTTCCGGCCGTTACCTGGGAACGGTGACGGATATTGTGGGCAACCCGCGGCACTTGGTGATCGGCCGTGACGGGGAGGAGCTTTTTGTCAGCGGCAATCAGAGCGGACTGGTAGGGCGGTACAAGGTGGCCGATATTGTCAAGGCTTTGCGGCAGGCCCAAGGCCAGCGCGTGGCTGGCCCCGGTGGGCGGGTGCTGGCCATCGGGCGGGGGGTTCGCACCATCGAACTCTCCCCAGATCAGCGCACTTTGTATGCGGCGGTCCATCTGGACTCGCGCTTGGTGCGTGTGGATCTGGGCGCATGGTCGGTGTCTGAATCAGTGGAGGTCGATCCGTTTGCCGTAGGCTTGGCCGTCAGTCCGGACGGCGCTTATGTGGTCACCACCAGCCAGGCCCGCGAGACCGGCGGCATCGGTCAGTCGGTGGTCATCTACCAGGCCTGGCCGGCCTCGTCACGGTAAAGGCCGTCGACGCGGGTAGGGGCTTGGCCATCCCAAGCCTTTGAGTATTTCGATTTCGCGGACCTCCATGGCCTGGGCCTGCGTGTCTTCCTCATGATCCCAGCCCTGGGCGTGTAGCGCGCCGTGCACCAGCAGATGCGCATAGTGGCGCGCCAGCGTCTTGCCCTGACGCCGAGCCTCCTGCGCCACAACGGGCGCGCACAGCACCAGATCGGCGGCCAGCAGGGGCTCTGTGTCGTAGCAGAAGGTCAGAATATTGGTGGCGTAGTCCTTGCCTCTGTAGGCGCGATTGAGAGTCCGGCCTTCATCGGCATCGACCACGCGCACGGTCAGGTTGGCTTCGCTCGCCAGCGCATGGCGCAAAGTACGCAGCACCGCAGGTCGCTTGAGGGCTGCGCGGTGTCGCGCGGCTTGATCCAGACGCCCGAACTGCAGTGACAGGCGCAGAGCAGGCAGGCTCATGGTCGCGGTGTCTCCTGCGGCTCCGATGACGCTCGAGGGGGCTGGCCCGCCCGGTCGTAGGCATCGACGATGCGGGCCACCAGCGGGTGGCGCACCACATCGGCGCTGGTCATGCGGGTGATGGCGATGCCTTTGACCCGCCGTAGCACCCGCTCAGCATGGATCAGGCCGCTGGTCTGATGCATCGGCAGATCGATCTGGCTCACATCACCTGTGACAACGGCCTTGCTGCCAAAACCGATGCGGGTGAGGAACATCTTCATCTGCTCCGGTGTGGTGTTTTGCGCCTCGTCGAGAATGACGAAAGCGTGGTTGAGCGTTCGTCCGCGCATGAAGGCCAGAGGTGCCACCTCGATTTGTTGCCGCTCGAAGGCTTTTTGCACCCGATCAAAGCCCATCAGTTCATACAGGGCGTCGTAGAGCGGGCGCAGGTAGGGGTCGACTTTTTGCGACAGGTCGCCGGGCAGAAAGCCAAGTCGCTCGCCAGCCTCCACGGCCGGACGGGTCAGTACGATGCGCTGCACCGTCTGGCGTTCCAGCGCATCGACCGCACAGGCCACAGCCAGATAGGTTTTGCCGGTGCCGGCCGGTCCGATGCCGAAGGTGATGTCGTGTTGCGCAATACCCTCGAGGTAGGCGGCTTGGTTGCCGGTGCGCGGACGCAGATCGGACCGTCGCGTGTTCAGTTGAGCGCCCGAGAGCGGATCGGACGCCGTATCCGGGTCGCCGGCGAGCATCAGTTGAACCTGTTCGGGCGGTATGGAGCGTGCGGCCATTTCATAGAGCGCCTGCAGCACTTCGAGGGCCCGCTCGGCTCGGGCCTTGCGCCCTTCCACCTTGAACTGCTCGAAGCGGTGGGCGATGCGCACATCGAGCGCCTGCTCAATACTGCGCAGATGCGCATCGGTGGGGCCGCACAGATGGTCCAAGCGGGTGTTGTTTGGCGGTGAAAAGCTGTGTCGCAGGATCAAGGGGCCAGGCTTTCTTGGGACGGGGGTCGAAAACGAGATTGTCCTCTCTTTGGCGTTCGAGGCTGAGCCCCGTGACCGAGTTGCATCTCGCGCTGATAAGATTTGCCCATGATTGGTCGCATCACGGGTCAGCTGGCCGAAAAAAATCCGCCTGAGGTGCTGGTCGATTGCCATGGGCTGGCCTATGAATTGTTGGTGCCGATGAGCACCTTCTACAACCTGCCCGTCATCGGTGAAAGCGTCTGCCTCCTGACGCATTTTGTGGTGCGGGAAGATGCACAGACGCTCTACGGTTTTGCCACCGCCTCAGAGCGCTCTGCCTTTCGGCAGCTGATTCGTATTTCTGGTGTGGGGCCGCGCACCGCGCTGGGTGTACTCAGCGGAATGAGCGTCCAGGATTTGTCCCAGGCGGTGACGGCGCAGGACGCGGCCCGCCTGACCAAGGTGCCGGGTATCGGCAAGAAAACGGCGGAGCGTCTTCTGCTCGAGCTCAAGGGCAAGCTCGGTGCTGATCTGGGGCCGACGCCGGTAACGGCTGGGGATGCCCACGGGGATATCGTGCAGGCGCTCCTGGCCCTGGGTTACAGCGACCGTGAGGCTGCGCAGGCGATCAAGCCCCTGCCGGCCGATGTGGGCGTGAGCGAGGGTATCAAAATGGCCTTGCGGGCCTTGGCGCATTGAGGTGCTGGGGTGAGCATACAGACGGACGACTTTGCCCCGGACTCGCGCCGCGTCCTCTCGGGCATACCGGCCTCGCCGCAGGAAGAGGCCTTGGAGCGGGCCCTTCGGCCCAAGCTCTTGGCCGAGTACATCGGACAGGCCAAGGCGCGGGAGCAGCTGGAAATATTTATTGGAGCGGCCCGTCAGCGCGGAGAAGCGCTCGATCATGTGCTGCTCTTTGGCCCGCCCGGTCTGGGCAAGACCACGCTGTCGCACATCGTGGCGCACGAGCTTGGTGTCAACCTGAGGCAGACCAGCGGTCCGGTGCTCGAGAAGCCCAAAGATCTGGCGGCCCTGCTGACCAATCTTGAAAAGAACGACGTGCTTTTCATCGATGAGATCCATCGCCTATCGCCCGTGGTTGAAGAAATTCTGTATCCGGCGCTAGAGGATTACCAGATCGACATCATGATCGGTGAGGGGCCTGCGGCCCGCAGCATCAAGCTGGACTTGCAGCCCTTCACGTTGGTGGGCGCCACCACGCGCGCCGGTATGCTGACCAATCCGCTACGCGATCGTTTCGGTATCGTGGCGCGACTGGAGTTCTACACGCCAGAAGAACTGTTGCTTATCGTGCGCCGAAGTGCCGGCCTGCTCCAAGCGCCGGTCAGTGACGAGGCCGCCCTGGAAATTGCCCGCCGCTGCCGGGGCACGCCGCGCATCGCCAACCGGCTGCTGCGACGGGTGCGCGACTATGCACAGGTCAAGGGCAATGGATCGATCACGCTAGAAATTGCCAACAGGGCCTTGGCCATGCTCGATGTCGATCCCCAGGGCTTTGATGTCATGGACCGCAAGCTGATCGAGGCGGTGATCCATCGCTTCGATGGCGGCCCGGTGGGGCTGGACAACATCGCTGCCAGTATCGGTGAAGAGTCCGGGACCATTGAAGATGTCATCGAGCCCTACCTGATCCAGCAGGGCTATATCCAGCGCACCCCGCGGGGGCGGGTGGCCACTACGGCGGCCTACAGGCATCTGGGTCTTGCCGCACCGACCGGCCGCGGCGGCGGCGGCGACTTGTTTGCCCCCTGAGTTTTGGCGTTCCCGCAACGCCAAGGGCGCCTCTGGCGCCGAATTTTTGCTTCTCTGTGGCAAGATGGCCAGAGTGAAAGTGAGCATCCCGCCCCCAGCCTTGACTCGCCTTGCCCTGGTGGGTCTCTTGGCGCTGCTTTCGGCCTGCGCCAGCCTCCCAAGCGGTGATACCCCTGTGGCTACACAGGCCTGGACCGAGGCCAGCCGTACCCAGGATCCGGCCGCGGGCGCGCCGGCGGCCTGGCAGCATCAGAGCTTCCCGGGTAAACGTAAAAACCGATATCAGTTCGTATGGCTTGAAGGCCGGCCGGCTATGTCAGTCAGGTCCGAGGGGGCCATCAGCGCCCTGCGCAAGGTGGCCCACGAGCCCGCCGGGTCCCTGCAAGGCATCCATTTTTCCTGGAAGCTTGCCGCTCTGATCGAGCGGGCCGACCTGAAGGACAGCGCGCGCAGCGACTCGCCGGTGCGTATTGTCTTGACCTTCGATGGCGACCGCTCGCGCCTGTCGGCGCGTGACTTGATGCTCTCCGACCTGGCTCGCTCTCTGACCGGGGAAGATCTGCCCTATGCCACGCTGATGTACGTCTGGTCCAACCAGCTGCCGGTCGGTACGGTGGTCAACAGCCGGCGCACGGATCGCATTCGCAAGATGGTGATTGAATCTGGCGCGGGTGGTTTGAATCGCTGGCTGGACTACGAGCGCGATGTGCGCGCCGACTTTGAACGTGCTTTCGGCGAGCCCCCCGGCCGGATCCTTGCCGTTGGGATCATGACCGACACCGACAACACCGGCGCTTCGGTGCGCGCTTGGTACGGCCCGGTTTCGCTGCGCTGGGCGCGCTAAGTCGCGCCGGTCTTGAGAGCTTTGGGTTTAGGTGTAGCGCTTGCTGCGCAACTTGTCTTTCATGTCCTGCAACATCGGCTGCAGCACCTGGCCATCGAGCCGCAGCGCCACGCAGGTGGCCAGGATGTCAATGATCATCAGGTGCATCAGGCGCGAGACCATGGGGCTGTAGCGGTCGTAGCCCTCGGGGTGGTCAGCCGCCAGATGAATGTCACCGGCGCTGGCCAGGGGCGATCCGCTGGCGGTGATAACGATGACGCAGGCGCCGTTGCGTCGCGCGATGTCGGTGGCATCCATCAGGTCGCGGGTGCGTCCGGAGTTGGAGACCACCACCAGGCAGTCGCCTGGTCTGAGGAGGGAGGCGCTCATGACCTGCATATGGCCGTCGCTGTGTGCGACGGTGTGCACCCCGAGCCGAAAGAATTTATGTTGCGCATCCTGCGACACGATGCCTGAGTTGCCCGCCCCGATGAATTCGATGCGTCTGTGGTCTTGGCAAGCTCGCAGCAGCGCATCAACCGCACGGCCGATGGCGTGGGTGCTGGCTTCGTTGCGGTATTTCAGAAAAGCGGCGACCGCGTTGTCGATCACCTTGACCGTCACGTCGCTGACCTTGTCATCACTGTCGACACTGCGGTGTATGAAGGGCACGCCTTCGTTGACACTGCCCACCAGCTTGAGCTTGAAGTCGGCCAGCCCGTCATAGCCCAGGCTGCGGCAAAAGCGCACCACCGTGGGCTTGCTGACCCGCGACTGTGCCGCCAGTTCGCTGATCGGTTGGCGCGCAAAAGCGCCAGGGTCTTCCAGCACCAACTGGGCTACCCGCTGTTCGGCGGGGGCCAGTGACGGCAGACAGGCTTTGATGCGGTCGAGCATGGAGCTTTTGAGTGTAATTTGGTTACATCGCTGGAGCCAGCGGGCCGTCGATAATCACCCGCATGAACCAACTCGAAGCGCTCAAACAGTACACCACGGTCGTGGCCGATACCGGGGACTTCATGCAGATCGGTCAGTTCCGGCCCCGCGATGCGACCACCAATCCCTCGCTGATTCTCAAGGCGGTCAAGAAACCCGATTACCAACCGCTCTTGCGCCAGGTGGTGCAGATCCATGGGCGCGAAGCGATGGATCGCCTGATCGACAGGCTGCTGGTGCGCTTCGGTTGCGAGATCCTGGCCCTCATTCCGGGGCGTGTGTCCACCGAGGTCGATGCGCGTCTGAGTTTTGATGTTCGTGGCACTGTGGAGCGGGCAGAGCGCATCATGGCTTTGTACCAAGCCGAGGGCGTGACCCGTGAGCGCGTCTTGATCAAGATCGCTGCGACCTGGGAGGGCATGGCCGCCGCGCGAGAGCTCGAGCAGCGCGGCATACACACCAATCTGACGCTTTTGTTTTCCTTCTGCCAGGCGGTGGTCTGTGGCCAGATGGGCGTGCGGCTGATTTCTCCTTTCGTGGGTCGTATTTATGACTGGCACAAAAAGGCCCTCGGCAGTGCTTGGGTGGAGGCCGATCATGCCGGCCCCAAGGATCCCGGTGTGCAATCGGTACGCCACATCTTCAATCATTACAAGCGCTGGGGTATTGCCACTGAAGTCATGGGCGCGAGCTTTCGCAACACCGGGCAGGTGCTGGCTCTGGCGGGCTGTGATCTGTTGACCATCAGCCCAGACTTGCTGGCTGAACTGGCCGCCAGCCAGGCGCCAGTGCAGCCCGCGCTGGATGCGCAAGAAGCGCGCCGCATGGACCTGCCTGCGCTGCATCTGGATGAGGCGGGTTTTCGTTTGGATCTCAATCAGGATCCGATGGCCACCGAAAAGCTGGCCGAAGGCATCCGTGCTTTTATTGCCGACGCGGTGGCCCTTGAACAGTTGGTCGGAGCCGCTTGAATGTCCGCCCCGCTGACTGTCCGATGCGACCGTACTGCCGCCTGGGCCCGGCTCCAGACTCATTTCGAGACGGTTGGGCGGCGTTTTGATTTGCGACAGGCCTTTGCCCAAGACTCCGGTCGTTTTGAGCAACTGAGCCAAGAGGCGCCGCATGTGTTTGCCGATCTGTCCAAAAACTGGCTCGACGGCCCGACCGAAGCGCTGTTGCTCGAGCTGGCCGATCAGTGTGGCCTGGTGGCCTACCGCGATGCGATGTTTGCCGGAGAGCGCATCAACAACACGGAGCAGCGCCGGGCGATGCACTTTCTTCTGCGACGGCCGGCGGTGGGGCAGGGCGACCCCGCTTGGGCCGAGGACTGGGCCGGCGTGCATGACACGCTGGAGGCCTTGTTGGCTTACACCGAGCGGGTGCGCGCCGATGCGTCCATCACCGATGTGGTCCATATCGGCATCGGCGGCTCCGATCTGGGGCCGAGCATGGCAGTGCAGGCCCTTGAGGCGTTTTCTACCACGGGCAAGCGTTTTCATTTTGTCTCCAATGTAGACGGGCACCAATTGGCCTCGGTGCTTTCGGGCTTGCAGGCTCACCGCACACTGTTCTTGATTGCCTCCAAGACCTTCACCACCCCAGAGACCATGACCAATGCCCGTACCGCGCGGCAATGGTTTGAGTCCCAGATCGGCGCACGCGCCGCCGAACGGATGCCGCACCACTTCACCGCGATGACAAGCCACATGCAAGCGGCTGCGCAGTTTGGTGTGGGTACTTGCTTTGGTTTTGAGGATTGGGTGGGTGGCCGCTATTCGCTGATGTCCTGTATCGGTTTGCCGGTGGCCTTGGCCATCGGGGCCGGGCCTTGGCGCGAACTGCTCTCGGGCGCGCATGCGATGGACGAACACTTTCGCACTGCGCCCTTGGCGCGTAACCTGCCCGTACGGCTGGGCTTGCTCGATGTCTGGTACCGTAATTTCCACGGGCTGTACTCGCGCTGTGTGGCGCCTTATCACAGCCGACTCGCCCGCTGGCCGGCTTATTTGCAGCAACTGGAGATGGAGAGCAATGGCAAGCGCGTGGACCGGCAGGGTCAGACGCTGCCTTTCCAGAGCGCACCGGTCGTCTGGGGCGAACCGGGCACCAACGGTCAGCATGCGTTCTTCCAGATGCTGCACCAGGGCACTGGGGTGGTACCGGTCGAGTTTCTGGTGGCGCGACAGGTCGCCCACGCTTGGCCAGAGCATCAGGAACAGTTGTTGGCCAATGCCCTGGCCCAGGGGCAGGCCCTGATGGTCGGGCGGCCTGATGCGAGCGGGCACCGGGATTTTCCAGGCAACCGGCCGAGCAGCTTGCTGATGCTCGACCGTCTGGATCCGGCCAGCCTGGGAGCGCTGATCGCCCTGCACGAGCACCGGGTCTTTACCAGCGGTTCGATTTGGGGGCTCAACAGTTTTGACCAGTGGGGCGTGGAGCTGGGCAAGGAGCTGGCCACCGGTTTGCAACAACGCCTGCGCAGCGGAGATGTTGCGGGTCTTGATGCATCGACTGCCGGTTGTATCGCGCGTTTGCGGCGCTGAGGATCGCCGTCGAGATTGGCCTTTGTCCTCCGCGCTGCAGCGATCATTCAAAGGGGCTTACACTTCCAAGATGCGCCTTTGGTTGATTTGCGTGTTGATCGGTTTGCTGCCTTTTCAGGCAGGGGCCCTCACGCCTGTCACGACCCTGCCCGCTGAAGGCACTGCGGTGGCCGTCCACGGTTCGGATCCGCCTTGTCATGCCGTCGACGACGGGGAAACGCCGCAACATCATGCCGAGGGCAAGGTGGCATGCGAGGACTGCCCGTCTTGTGATTTGTGTCATCTCACTCCCCCGCTGCTCGTGGCTGCTGCTGTGCATATGGCCGCACCCCCCCACGGCTTGCCCGTTGGACGACCCGCCCTGCTTTTAGGCCGGCATTGGCCGCCCCCCGTGGAACCGCCTCGCGTCTGAAGGATTTGCGACGGCACGGCTTGTGTCGTCTTGATCCATCATGATCCGGCTTTTGCGCCGGACAGCCGTAGGAGGATTCCATGTTTTTTCACACGGGTGCGTGGCACCGTACTGGTCTTTTCTGGGCGTCTTTGCCCCTGATCCTTGGCGCGTGGGCCCCTGCCGGCGCCCAGGGCCATGCGGGTCATCAGGTGGCTACGCCCGCCCCCGACGAAGCGGCCTTGATCGAGCGCTGGCGTCGCGCCCATGAGGCCGTAGGTCAGTTCCCGCGCGGTCATGCCGATCTGCTGCGCTGGGAGCAGACTCATCTGCCCAAAGCGGGGGCGACGCCGGCTGTATCGGGGACGCTCGGCCGTGCACGCGCCGTCGAGCTGGCTTTGCGCGATGCACCCACGCTGCTCGAAGGCCAGGGTTTGAATCAGCTCGAGCGCGCACAATTGCGTCGCAAGGTGTGGCAGCAGAGCCTGGAGGTCGAGCGCGCCTGGGTGGATGCGGTCATTGCGAGCCAGGTCCTCGAGCAGGCCAAGCTGGCGGTGGAGACGGCCGAGATCGGCGCTGAACTAGCGCGTCGCATGCTCGCGGTGGGCCACTGGAGCCGGGCGCGTCAAATGCAGGAGGAGCTGCCCTTGTGGCAGGCGCGCACCCGGCTGTCTCAGGCCCGGTGGACGCAGGCCCAGACGGCGCAAAAGCTGTGGCAGCACTTGGGGGGCTTTCTCGGCCGTGATGAGTTACAGGCCCAGTTGCCTTTGCAGTGGGCCGAACCTCTGCCCGCCGTCACGCTGAATCTGGAGCAGGCGCAGACGCAAGCCTTGCAGGCGCATCCGCGCTGGAGCCTTGAGGAAGGGCAGGCGCAGCTGCGTATAGCGGCGCTGGCGCCTGCGCAGCTTCAGGCGGGGCGCGACATCATTGAGCGCGTGGTCGGTGCGCGCGGTACCACGGAGCCGGCTCGCATCGACGCGCGTACCGGCCTGACCCATGCACAGATTGAGGCCCTGCAGGCTCAGGCGGCAGCCGACCGCCTGAAGCGACAGATCCAGGCCGATGTAAGCGTGGCCCTCGAGGCCTTCAAGACATCTTCGGAGCAGTCCCGCCAGACTCAGTCGGAATTGGTACGCCTGGCCAGCGCTGCCGAGCAGGAAACCCTCTGGCGCTACAACGGCATGTTGGCCAGCACCTGGCAGCTGCTGGCCAGTGCCCGCCATCGCATGGAGGCGGTCGAAGCGGCGCTGCAGGCGCGGCGCCAGGCCTGGCATGCCTATCTGGATTTGCAAGCTGTGCTGGCCGGTTTACCTTACAACGGTGGGCTTGATCTCGCATCAAGCGGCGCCTCTGGCAGTCCCAAGGAGGGGCACTGATCATGCAACGACGAGATTTTTTCAAGCAGGCCGTCGCCGGCGTGTCGGCCACGGCTGCGGTGGCCACGGCGGTGGTCAGCCGACCGGCT
>CAZCSD010000056.1:0-15469 GCA_964501235.1 uncultured Polaromonas sp.
GCCGCCAGATCCTCGCTATCTTCATCCTCCCACTGCCAAGGTAGCGTCATGATCAGAACCCTCGGTAAACCGCCTTGTTGTGCTCAACCCTCTTGGGGCTCAAGCGCCAAACGGACATGAGCTGCCATCGCCCTGGCAATGGCCGGCAGCGACTTGCGTCCACCCGGCTTGTACCAGATGGGCACATGGTTGAGCGCGCCAATGACTTGCAAACGCAGCAAGCTCTTGTCGACGCCGCGCTTGACAGGCAATCGGGCGATTAACGTTTTGAACTTGCTCTCATAGCTGTGACGCAATGCAATCAGGGCCTCGCGCCGGTCAGCGGGAAAATCGTGGGGCTGGACTTGGATAAAGACACTGGCGAAAGGCGAAGCACCGGGTAAGGTGCCCAGCATCATCTGCAGGTGGTTGAGCAAAGCGCGTTCAAATTGAATCCAGGGGCTCACCTCGCTGGCCAATACATCGTCAATAGCATGGCTGACCAACCGCACGCCCTCGGAGTAAACAGCCAGCAGCAAGTCACTCTTGGCTGCGTAGTGATAGTAGATGGAACCTGCCATCATGCCCGAAGCCTGTGCGATATCGCGCATGGTGGCCTGGGCATACCCCTTGTCCCGGAATACGCAAGCCGCCGCCCAAAGAAGATCGGCGTGCCGGTTGTGCGACCTGGGCTTGCGCGGCATCGGATCAACCGCCGCCGCCTCCTTGGCCCGACCGGGTCGGCGCATCCGGACCACGCTCATGGCTGCTCCGCGCCGTAGGTGTCCACCAAGGCTTGAGTCGCGTTGGCAAAGGGCCGTGCCCCAGCCCTATCATGGATACGGCTCCAGTGCTCGGCAACGGATTTAGAAGTCACTGAATCAAGTCCGCTTGACTCGAATATTCAAGCTGTGCATCCCTCTGAAAACCATGGAATTGATCCAGGTCTGTTCACCGACCGTCTCGATATCTGAAAACGCGGCCAAAACTTTGGGGAAAGCCACCTGGCCTTCCGTACGCGCGAGCGGAAAACCCATGCACATGTGCATGCCAAAACCAAACGTCAGATGGGTCGGGCCGGCACGATCGAGAAGCAGCTGGTCGGGCTTTTCAAAGGCCCTCCAGTCGCGGTTGGCCGAGTTGAGCATCAGGAAAATGCGATCCCCCGGGGCCAAAGACTTGCCGTGCAATTCGAAGGACTGGCTGACCAAGCGTACCTGGGCACCCGAAGGCCCGTCAAAACGCAGCAACTCCTCGACAGCTGGAGCAATCAGGTCGGGCTGCTGGCGCAAACGGGCCATCTGCTCAGGAAAGCGGGTGAGCGACAACAGGCCATTGGCAATGTGGTTGGTGGTGGTCTCATGCCCGGCAAACAACAGCAGGATGCAGGTGGCCACCAATTCATCCTCCGACAGCCTGTCGTCACCATCACGCAGCGCTATCAATTCCGAAATCAGGTCATCGCGCGGCTGATTACGGCGCGCGGCGATCAGAACCCGGAAAAACTCGGCCATTTCCTGGGTGGCCTTTTCCGCCGTGTCGTACTTTTCGGGCGATGTACGCGACGAGCCGATAAACAGAGCCATGTCATCGGACATGCGCTTGACCTCCGACAGGTCGGATCGATCCACCCCCAAAAGCGCCATGATCACCAGACAAGGCAGTGGGCCAGCAAATTCGGCAATGAAATCAAACTCGGTTTTAGCCCCGATCTGCTCGAGCAGGGTGTCGGCGATTTGCTCGATCTGCGGCCGCATGGCTTGCATGGAACGCGGATGAAAGACCTTGCTGGTCAGCCGACGCAGGCGGGTGTGTTCGGGCGGATCCTTGAAAACCATCCACAAGGACAGGTAGCGCATGATCTGGCCGATGCGTTCGGCCTCAGGCCCCGGCAGGGTAGCAAAAAAGGGGCGCAAGCGATCCGACGACAAATTGCCGCGGTCAAGACAGATGGCCTTGATATCCTCGTAGCGGGTCAGCACCCAGCTGCGCAGGCGCGGACTCCAAAAGCAGGGATCTTCCTCGCGCATACGCTCAAAGATGGGATACGGATTGGCCAAAGTTGCCGGATCCTCGGGATGCCAATCAATCACCGCACTCATCGGCTCTTCTCCAAGATCGTGACAGCGCATGCAGCTTCATCAAAACCAAGCACCCCGCCCCCGTTTTCAATCAGGCCCAGGCTTGCGCCCTGCACCTGTCGAACGCCAGCTTCTCCGCGCAGCTGCAGACAGACCTCGTGCACCATCGACAGACCGGTGGCGCCTACCGGATGCCCCTTGGACACCAGTCCGCCCGAAACATTGACCGGCAAGGCTCCCCCCAGGGCCGTAGCCCCGGACTCGACCAACGGACCACCCTGACCCAACTCACAAAACCGCAACATCTCCAATTGGTAGATCTCGCAAAAAGACGTGGCATCGTGCAGCTCTACCAAGTCCATATCGGCCGGCCGCAGACCGGTACGAGCGTAGGCTTTATCAGCAGCAATCCGCGACAAACCAGGCTCGTCGAGCGCGCGGTACTTGCCCCCAGATAGCTGACTGGTCTGCACCAGAACCGCTCGGGACTGAACCTGCGGCGAGAAATTGGCCAGCGCCGCCTCCGAACACAAAATGGCTGCAGCGGCTCCGTCGCCCATGGGAGAACACATGGCTCGCGTGAGAGGCCAGCTGACCTCGCGATCGGCCAGCACCTCATCGACGGTCAATTCAAAACGGTATTGGGCCTTGGGGTTGAGGCTGCCATGATGGTGATTTTTAGCGGCTGCCGCAGCGATCTGGCGCTGGGTGGTACCGTAAGTCTTCATATGCCAAGCCGCCTGCATGGCATAGGTGTCCATGTAAACGGTTCGCCCCGGACCCGGCTCAAAAGGCTTGCCCGCCTGCTCGCCGGCGCGCCGATAGTAGTCTTGCCAGCGCCGGGGCTCGAGCTGATCAATGGCCGTGCCGAATATCTCGGCCACGCGCTCGGGGCGATCGGGACTGACCAATTTTTCCACCCCCAAGGCCAGGCTGACCTGGCACTGCCCGGACAGGATGTCTTTCCAGGCGCCGTGGAAGGCAAATGAAGCCGTGGCACAGCCCCCCTCGACGTTGATCATCGGGACGCGCTCGGGAAACCATCCCGCCTCCACCATCGGCGTGAAACACACCTGACCGCGTATACCTGCCTGACCCCATTGACCCATTCCGCAGTTGCCAAACCAGGCCTGCTCAATAATTCCGACGTCGGTGCGCGTCAAGCCCGCATCAGTCAAAGCATCGGTGTAGGCCCACTGGGCCAGATCCGCAAAAGAACGGCCGACATGCTTGCCGAAAGGCGTGCAAGCAGTGCCGACAACATAGACCCGGCTCACGCAGACCGCCCCGGCCCAGCCGGTGTGCCGCTCTCTTCTTGTCGATATGGCATGACCAAAGATACCCCTTGTGCAACGGCAAGAATGCCAAACGATTGTTTTTTTAAGGGGTGGGTTTGCGTATCAAGACAAACCCGTAGGTCGCGCAGCCCACTGGGGCTTCACCATGGCCACTGTGCGAGACATCATGGCCAACAGGGGCGCACGCACACCCCTGGGAGACTTTGGCAAATCACTGCGTGATACGCCCCTGACCACGCTGGCGGTCCATGCGGTCAAAGCGAGCTTGCAAACAGCCCGCTTGCTGGCCCGCGATGTTGATCATCTGGTCTTCGGCAATACGGCCCCCGTCGACCATGACGGTCTGTTTGCCAGTCGCAACCATCCGGACGGCGGGGGAATCAGCTTGGGGCGGGCGCTACGCCATCATCAGCGTGTGCCCGGGCTCTGGCATGGGCATGGCCACCTTGATCGAAAACTGGGTGCGATAAGGTAGGCATCACGGAACCCCCACCGGCGCCAAAGGCGCAGGGACGGGAAAACCGGGTT
The DNA here is from genome assembly GCA_964501235.1 of uncultured Polaromonas sp. GTDB lineage: Bacteria > Pseudomonadota > Gammaproteobacteria > Burkholderiales > Burkholderiaceae_C > Polaromonas. The sequence goes on from CAZCSD010000056.1 coordinate 3,887, forward strand.
TTGAGGCTCGATCGGTGGCCCTTCCTATAATTCGGCGCTTGCGAGTCTGCGCCCAGGGCACGGCCTGTCGTGCTCACCGTCCACGCGCCGGAGCAGAGATGCCTCGCATCATCCACGCCGCTCGTGGCCGAACAAACATCATGAACGTTACTGCCGGACCGCAGCGCACCCTCAGCACGATCGACGTGGTCTGCCTGATTTTGGGCACAGTCATAGGGGCAGGCATCTTCAAGGCGCCCTCCATTGTGGCTGGGCACGCTGGGGCGATAAGCGATTTCTTCCTGGTGTGGATCCTTGGTGGATTGATCTCCATCGGTGGGGCGCTGTGCTACGCAGAATTGGCCACCAGCCATCCCCATGCGGGGGGCGAATACCATTGGCTCTCGCGCGCCTTTGGCAAACGCATGGCCTTCTTCTACGCCTGGGCGCGAAGCACGGTCATCATCACGGGCTCCATTGCGATCCTGGCCATCACACTGGGCGATTACCTGAGCACCATCGTCCCGCTGGGGGTTTACTCCAGCTATCTATGGGCCATGATCTGTATCGTGGCGGTCAGTGCTCTCAACCTGATGGGTATCCGCGAGAGTACACGCACGCAAAACGCACTGACGATGCTCGAGATTGTCGGCATTCTGGCCATTGTGTACGCCGGCTTCTCAGTCAATGACATCAACTCGATGCAAGAGCTGCTGGCCAGACAGAGCAGTACCACCCAATACGGGCTGGCCATGGTGTTTGTGCTGCTGACCTTCGGCGGATGGAGTGAGGTGTCCTACCTGTCCTCCGAAATCAAAGATGGTCGTCGTGGCATCAGCCGCGCACTGGTCTGGGGTCTCGTCGGCGTGACCGTGTTGTACCTGCTGGCCAATCTGGCCTACCTCAACGCGCTGGGCCTGCAGGGCATGGCCGCCTCCAGCGCAGTAGCCTCCGATGTATTTACCCTGGCCTTTGGCAAAGAGTCGGCCATGCTCTTTAGCGTGATCGTGATCCTGTCTTGCCTGAACTCCCTCAATGCCACGATGATCTTCGGGGCGCGCAGTAATTTCGCCCTGGGTCAAGACTTTCGCACCTTCGCCTGGCTCGGGCGCTGGCATGGATCGGGCAACCCTCGCAACAGCCTGATTCTGCAAATGCTGGTCTCGGTCGCGGTGGTGGGGCTGGCGGTGGTCACCCGACAGGGCTTTGAGACCGTGGTGGAATTTACTGCGCCCGTGTTTTGGAGTTTTGTCCTGATGGTGGGGCTGGCGCTGTTCATCCTCAGGCAGCGCCAACCGGATTTGCCGCGGCCGTACCAGGTCCCCCTTTACCCCTGGTTGCCTCTGGCCTTTGTGGCCGTGACCGCCTGGATGCTCTGGTCCAGCCTGATCTACACCGGCCTGGGGGCCCTGGTCGGCGTCGCGGTGCTCGCTTGCGGCCTTATCCCCCTGACCTGGGAAGCCTGGAGACACCGCCCGGCCACGATAAACGCCGGCGTTGCCGACGCCCCCTCCAGCAAAGCCCAGCTTTAGGACGGGACGCGCGTCGACCTGATGGCACTGGCCACCTGGGCCACAGCGCTGCCGGGCATGGGCGCAATCGGCGTCCAACGTAGATTCAGGGCCTGCGCCGCAGGCACCAGCGCCGGTTCAGAGGCCGCAGCCTGGGCGGTCCACTGCGGCGCGGCACCTGAACTCATGGCCATCTGCACCTCGGGAACTGAAGCGCGAAGCTGAACGGTTGTGTCGATCACCGACTTGAGTGCGCTTGCATAACGGGGGCCGGTGGCATAGCCGGCGCGCTGGAGCGCCGATGAAAAAGCGGCGGCATCACCTGTGCTGCGCATGACCTCAGCGTATCGCGGCTGACTGCTGATCAGGCGAGCATAGTCGGCAAAAGACTCTTCGTAGCTGGCATAAGCGCGAAATCGCCCGACCATGCGCTGGGGCACGCCTTCGATGTACTCGGTAGTCCAGACGTCAACGGTCGGCCCTTGCCACATCGGGCCCGCACGGATGCCAAACAAATTGTGCGAGTTACGGCCCTCGGGGGAGCGAATTTCTCGCTGACCCCATCCGGTCTCAAGAGCGGCCTGCGCCAACATGAAATGCGCTGGTATGCCCGAGGCCTCCTCGGTGCGATGGGCCGCCTGCGCGTGCCGCACCAGAAATTGGCTGGCCGCCGTCAGCGGGCCGCGCGAGGGCCTGGGTGCCGGCAGCGGCGCCGGGGGGGCGGGCGAGGTCTCGTGATTCAGTTCAGCAGGCATTCGCTGGCCGGCAGGCAAGGCCAGGGCTACAGCCCGCGATTCGAGGGCGGTCAGGTCAATCACCTGACCGGGCTGGATACGGTTGGGGTTGGCGATCCCGTTATCGCGTGCCACCGAAGCGGCCAGCTGAAAAAGCTGGGCGCGGCTGGGCGCCAGGTGCGGTTGCGCCGCCTGAAGGTGGCGCGCGACGATGCCGGCCAGGGTATCGCCCGGCCTGACTTCGGCCTCGCTCATGGCCGGACGGCCCGGCTGCCGGGCGCGCACCTGCGCCAGCGTCTGCGCAAACGCCGTTGCCCCGTCCGCCGCGCGCGTTGGCGCGGCGCCGGGCCGACGATCTATCGTTCCAGGGCTGCTCGCCGCTGGCAAGGAACTGGGCAATGCGGTCATGATCTCCTGCCGTCAGCCCGGGCTTGTGCCCTCCCGACGAAAAACCCACAGTCAATCCCGGGTCAGCAAGTTTTGTGCCCCACACTTCACCCACGATCGGCGGACGACGAAAAACATCCCCCAGAAGACAAATACAAAAGCTTTTCAGCGCTATTTAAGAAAGTGTGCGCTCACAAAATTTCAATCCTCGCGGATTTTTTGTTGCCGACGGCGTTTGGCCTTGTTGTGCGAAGGCGGCGCTTGCCGCTCACGCTCGGCAGCCAAGGCGCGCAACTGCTCAGCGGCTTGCTGCTGCCGCTCGAAGCGCCGGCGGTTGACAGTGCGGCGCAACCAGGCACCCAGCAAAAAGCTGATGGCCCCGGAGACGAGCAAAATGATCCAAGCTTGCGAAGTCATGGGGCTGCAGTGTCGGGCAAAAACAGAGCCTGCAGGTCGTTGAGGAAATCCAAACCTCGGGCCGTAGGTCGGATGCGGTGCAAATCGACCTGGAGCAAACCGCGAGTCTGTGCGACTTCCAAGGCCTGCTGCAATACGCCTGGAGACAGGCCCGTGCGCTCGGTAAATCGCTGCATCTCAAAGCCCTCAGGCAAGCGCAGCGCATTGAGCATGAATTCAAAAGGCAAGTCGGCCCGCCCGACCTCATGCTCCTGCGCCACCGCCTCGGCGCGCATCGCACGTTCCATGTACAGGCGCGGTTCGCGCACCCTAACCTGACGCACCACGCGATGGGCAAAGCTCAACTTCGAGTGAGCGCCCGCGCCCAGACCCAGGTAATCTCCGAACTGCCAGTAATTGAGGTTGTGCCAGCAGCGGTGGCCCGGGCGCGCATAGGCCGATACCTCGTAGCGCTGCAAACCCGCCTGCTGCGTGCACTCCGTGATGCGATCGAGCATCTCATAGGCCAGATCATCGTCAGGCAGCTCGGGCGGAAAGCGGGCGAAATAAGTGTTGGGCTCAATGGTCAGGTGGTACACCGACAGATGCGGCGGGCTCAACGCCAGCGCCTGATCAAGATCGGCCTGCAAACGCGCCCTATCCTGCCCGGGCCAGGCGTACATCAGGTCGATGTTGAAGGTATCGAAGCACTCGGCTGCTTCCTCGGCCGCCGCCAGAGCCTGGGATCGGTCGTGGACGCGCCCGAGCGCGACGAGTGCAGCATCGTCAAAGCTTTGCACCCCCAGGGACAGCCGGGTCACGCCCGCTTGTCGATACTGTCGGAAACGGTCCTTCTCGAAGGTGCCCGGATTGGCCTCCAGCGTGACTTCGCAATCGGGCTGCCACTTCAAGCGCGAGCGCAATTGAGCCAAAAGCCAGTCAATGGTCTCAGGTGTGAACAAGCTTGGCGTCCCGCCGCCCAAGAATACGCTGTGCACCGGTCGCCCCCAAATCAGGGGCAGCGCCGCATCCAAATCGGCGAGCAAGGCATGGACATAAGACTGCTGCGGCAGTGCGTCGCCCGGCAGCTCATGCGAATTGAAATCGCAATAGGGGCATTTGCGCAAGCACCAGGGCAGATGCACATAGACGGACAAGGGCGGCAATGCCGCCAACTGCAGCGTGCCGGGGCGCAGATAGTGCGCGAGGTCCTTCATGGTCCCTGCATCACGACAACCAGCGCTGGCCAATGAGCGCGCACATTTGGCGAGCGGCCTGTCCGCGATGGCTGTGCGCGTTCTTGACCTCCGCCGGCAACTCGGCAAAAGTCTTGCCAAAAGTCGGGATCAGCATCACAGGGTCGAAGCCAAAGCCCTGGCTTCCGCGAGGCTCGCGCGTGATCAGGCCGGCAGCCCGACCCACGGCCACCAAGGGCTCGGGGTCGTCGGGCGAGCGCAGCGCCACCAGGGTGCTGACCAAAGCGGCGCGGCGGTCGTCAATATCGCGCATCTGCTCAAGCAAGGCCCTCACATTGTGATCATCCCCCTTGGGATAACCAAAGCGGGTGGCATAAAAAGCGGTGTCAACACCCGGCTGTCCGCCGAAGGCCTGCACGCACAGACCGGCATCGTCAGCCACGGCAGGCAAGCCGCTTTCTCGCGAGGCGTGTCTGGCCTTGGCCAGCGCGTTCTCAAGAAAGGTCCGGAAGGGCTCCTCGGCTTCAGAGATGCCCAAGGCCGACTGGGGCATCAAAGTCAGACCCAGCGGCGCAAACAAGACCTGCAGTTCGGCCAACTTGCCGGCATTGTTGGAGGCCAGTACCAGCTTCATCGCTCAACCGGGGCCAAAGCGGCCTTCTGCAGGGCGATCAACTCGGCGATGCCTTTTTCAGCCAGCGCCAGGAGTTGATCCATCTCACGGCGACTGAAGGCCGCGCCCTCGGCCGTGCCCTGCACCTCCACAAAATGCCCGGCCTCGGTCATGACCACATTCATGTCGGTGTCGCAGGCCACGTCCTCCACGTATTCAAGATCGAGCAAAGGCGTGCCCTGCACCAGACCCACCGAGATCGCCGCAACATGACCGCGTAGCGCAAATGTGGCGAGTTTTCCCTGCGCCATCAGCGCGGTGAGGGCATCATGCGCGGCGACGAAGGCACCGGTGATGGCAGCGGTGCGTGTGCCACCGTCGGCCTGAATCACATCGCAATCGAGCACGACGGTACGCTCACCAAGGGCGGTCAGATCGAAGACGGCGCGCAGGCTGCGTCCGATCAGGCGCTGGATCTCCTGGGTGCGGCCGCTTTGCTTGCCCCGAGCCGCCTCGCGATCGCCCCGGGTGTGGGTAGCACGCGGCAGCATGCCGTACTCAGCCGTCACCCAACCCTGGCCGCTGCCCCTTTGGTGCGGGGGCACCTTGTCCTCCACCGAGGCGGTGCACAACACCCGGGTGTGGCCGAACTCGATTAACACCGACCCTTCGGCATGCATGGTGTAGCCGCGTGTGATGCGCACGGGCCGCAACTGCGAGGCGGCGCGCTGGTCGGTTCGAAGAAAGGTCATGATTGGCTCCTGGCACGGCTTAGCGGGAAGGCCGGCAATGGTAGCCGCTCCGCCAGGCCCCTCCGTCCATGGAGCGTCTCTGTCAGCTTGGCCGGCTCGGCCCAGCCCCGACCGGGGGTCGGGGCTGGCTCGGTCGCTGGGGCGGCTATAATCTCAGGCTTTCCGCCCAGACCCACCCCCAGGCACTTCAAAAAGCCCATTGGGAAGGTTTGGCTGGCAAAAACCATTGACCGCCCATGAGCCGGGGCCGTACCAGTCTGGCAAGTTCCTTGCCGGACCGGGCAGGCGGCACAGCACAGGACTTGGGCGAGGTGCAGCGCAAGCTGTTTATTTTTTATCTGGAGTGTCCTCATGGCACGCGTCTGTCAAGTCACGGGCAAAAAGCCCATGGTGGGAAACAATGTCTCCCACGCCAACAACAAGACCAAGCGTCGGTTCATGCCGAATCTGCAATACCGTCGCTTCTGGGTCGAAAGCGAAAACCGCTGGGTGCGTTTGCGCATCACCAACGCCGGCCTGCGTTTGATCGACAAGAACGGTATCGATGCCGTGCTGGCCGATCTGCGCGCACGCGGTGAGATCTGAAGGAGAGCATCATGGCAAAAGGCGCACGCGAAAAAATCAAGCTCGAATCCACCGCCGGCACGGGGCACTTCTACACGACCAGCAAGAACAAGAAGACCATGCCGGACAAGATGCTGATCATGAAGTTCGACCCCAAGGCTCGCAAGCATGTCGAGTACAAGGAAGTCAAGCTCAAATAATCAGGCCTCCGGCTCCAAAACCCGCCCTCGCGAGACGGCGGGTTTTTTAATGGCGAGGCTGCTCACCCGGGGCGCGAGCGAAGCGACCTGGAGCGAGTCACAATGGAGTCAAGCAAGGAGCCAGCCATGCAAATCAGCAAGGACACCGCCGTCACCCTGCGTCTGAAGGTCGTCGACGCCCAGGGCCAAATCATTCAGGACGGAAAACAACCCATTGCCTATCTGCACGGCGGCTATGGCAATCTGATCGACAAGCTCGAGACCGAGCTCGAGGGCCAAGCAGTGGGCTTCAAGGGCCGTTGGCAACTAAGCCCCAGCGAGGCATTCGGCGAACGCGATGAAACCCTGATGCAAACCATCCCCAAAACCGATTTTCCCCCCGGGGTGAAGGTCGGCGGTCAGCTCGAAGGACGAACTGCCGACGGGCGTGAGGCGGTGTTCACGGTGGTCAAGATCAAAGGGCCGCAAGTGATTCTGGACGGCAATCACCCCCTGGCTGGCAAAACCCTGGATATCCAGGCCGAGGTCTTGGAGGTTCGCGCAGCCACCGCTGAAGAAATTGCGCACGGCCATGTGCACGGAGCGCACGGCCACCACCATTGATGCCGGGGCAGCGCTAGCGCAACCCCTAGCGAGGCGATTCGCGCGATCCGGCCAACAGATCCCAGGCGGCGATGAACATGGCTGCGATCACCGGCCCGATGACAAAGCCGTTGATGCCAAACAGTGAAATCCCGCCCAGGGTCGACAGCAGGATTACATAGTCGGGCATACGAGTGTCCTTGCCCACCAGTACAGGTCGCAACACGTTGTCGACCAAACCGATCACCAGAACGCCAAAGGCCATCAGCACCGCCCCTTGGATCATGTGACCGCTGATGAGCAAATAAACAGCCATGGGCAGCCACACCACCGCAGCGCCAACGGCTGGCAGCAGCGACAGGAAGGCCATGACCACACCCCACAGCACAGGGGCATTGATATCGAGCGCCCAAAAGATCAACCCGCCCAGAGCACCCTGAACCAGGGCGACTACCACATTGCCCTTGACTGTGGCGCGGATCACCGTGGCAAACTTGGCGCTCAGCTCGAGCATGTACTCCTGCTTGATTGGGGCGGCGCGGCGCAACCGGCGCACCACATCGGCGCCATCACGCAAGAGAAAGAAAAGCACATAGAGCATGATGAAAAAATTGATCAGCCCACTGAAAGCATCCTGACCAATGCTCAGGGCCTGACCGGCAAAAAATTGCGAGCCGCGCGTCAGCGCTGCTGTCAGGCGCTCGAGCAGCAAACCCGAGCTCCCCAGCCCAAAACGGTCGAGCAACTCGGTCATCCAGGCCGGCAAAGCGGCGTAGATCTGCTGCAAGTACAGTCCAAAATTGATGTCGCCCGACTGAATACGCTGATACACCTGCGTGCCTTCGCGTACCAGCATGCCCGTCAACCAGGCCAGCGGTAGCATCACCAAGAGGATGATCGCCCCCAGACAGACCAGGGCCGACAAATTGCGCCGACCGGGCCAGGCCGCCAGCAGGCGCGCCTGCACCGGCGCAAACAAGATCGCCAGAGCCGCCGCCCAGAACAAAGCCCCGAAGTAAGGCTGCAAGATCCAGGCGAAAGCCAGGCTCACGGCCACCAGAAGGACCAGAAAGGACTTGTCCTCCAGGGAAGCGCGCTGATGGGACGGGTCGTTGTTCATGCAGGGTACCGGGGTTTCAAGACGAGACTCCCAGACCACATGGTAGCGCCACATCGGTCCCGGGCCACGCTACCATGGACGGGCCATGAACCCAGCCCCACCCCGAACCCACCGCCGCTTCGTGGTGGGCGTGCGCGAACTGGTGGAGTTCACAGCGCGATCGGGCGACCTGGACCTGCGCTTTAGCGCCGCGCCGACCGCCCAAGAGGGATTGGCCGGACACGCGCGGGTGGCCGGTCGGCGCGGCCCCCACTACCAAAGCGAGGTCGCACTCAGCGCCGACGAGGGTCTGTTGACGGTACGGGGCCGAGCTGACGGATACGATGAAAAACTCCAGCGGCTGGAAGAGGTGAAGACCTACCATGGCCGCTTCGAAACGATCACCCCGGCTCAGCGCAGCCTGCACTGGGCGCAGGCGCAGGTCTACGGCCATTTGCTCTGCCAAGCGCGCGGTCTGAGTCAAGTCGAACTGGCCCTGGTCTACCTCAATCTGGACGACGACCATGAAACAGTCCTGCTGCGCTCGGCCACTGCAGATGAGCTCGCGCAATTTCATCAACGACAATGCGCCCTCTTTCTGGCCTGGGCGCAACAGGAACTGTCCCACCAGGACAACAGAAGGCAAGCCTTGCAAGCGCTGGACTTTCCCCTCCCGCCCTTGCGACCCGGACAGCGTGAATTGGCGCAAGCGGTCTGGCGCTGTCTGCGTGCCGGGCGCAGCCTGATGGTGCAAGCGCCTACCGGCATCGGCAAGACCCTGGGCACCCTGTTTCCCAGCCTCAAGGCCATGGGCGCGCCTGCCCCTTCATCCCCCGCCTTGGACAAGCTGTTCTACCTCTCGGCCAAAAGCTCGGGCCGTCATCTGGCCCTGCGCGCCTTGAGTGGTCTGTGCCGTGAACGCGGGCAACAGCCCCTGCGGGTGCTCGAGTTGCTGGCACGCGAGAAGGCCTGTGAGCATCCCGATAAGGCCTGTCACGGCCCATCCTGCCCGCTGGCGCGCGGCTTTTACGACAAGCTCCCCCATGCACGCGCGGCTGCGGTGCAGGCCGGCTGGCTCGATGCGCAGAGCCTGCGACAGGTCGCCCTCGAAAACGAGTTGTGTCCCTATCATCTCGGACGCGACCTCATTGCCTGGGCCGATGTGGTGGTGGGCGACTACAACCATTGGTTTGATGCGCACGGTGTCCTCTACGCCCGGAGTCTGGCGCAGCACTGGCAGGTGGGCGTGCTGGTCGACGAGGCGCACAATCTGGTGGAGCGCGGTCGCCAGATGTACAGCATGGTGCTGAGCGAGGCCCCGCTTGAGCTGGCGCGCCGGTCGGCGCCCCCCTCCTTGAAGCGCCAGATAGACCGACTGCGGCGTCACTGGCGTGAACTGCACACCGAGGCAACCGCATACCGGGTTCTCGATGAGCTGCCACCAACACTGCGGCAGGCCCTGCAAGTGACCAGCGCCCGGATCTCCGCTTGGCAGGCCGAGCATCCCGAGCTTGCGCCGGGCCCTGTCCATCAACTGGGCTTCGATCTGAACCGCTTTCTGCAGTACGTCGATCAGGCGGGGGCGCACAGCCTGATCGATCTGAGTGTGGAGCACCCCGGAACGCGCCAGGCCAGCGCCTGCCTGTGCGTGCGCAATGTGCTGCCGGCCCCGTTCCTGAAAGCGCGGTGGCAGGCGGCGCGAGCGAGCGTGCTTTTTTCAGCCACGCTCGCACCGGCGCATCACTACCAGCAGATGCTGGGATGGCCTGAATCTGGGCTCAGCCTCGACCTACCCGTACCCTTTAGCGCCAAACAGCTTGAGGTGCGCGTGTCCAGCAAGGTCTCGACCCGCTGGGCCGATCGGGAGCGCAGCCTGCCTAGGCTGGTCGACATCATGGCCATGCAATGGCGAAGCCGACCTGGCAAATACCTGGCCTTCTTCAGTAGCTTCGACTACCTCCGGCAAGCCAGCTCGGCTCTGCAAGTCCACCACCCCGCCATACCGCAGTGGCAACAGGAGGCGCGCATGGACGAGCGTCGGCAGGAAGCCTTCGTCGAACGCTTTCGCTCAGGCTCGGCTGGCATCGGCTTTGCGGTACTTGGCGGGTCGTTTGCCGAGGGCATCGATCTGCCGGGCGAACAACTCATCGGCGCCTTCATCGCCACCTTGGGGCTGCCCCAGCTCAATGCGATCCAGGAAGAGCTACGCAGGCGCGTGCATCAACTGCTGGGCCAAGGCTATGAGCACACCTACCTGTACCCGGGGATGCGCAAGGTGGTGCAAGCGGCTGGCCGGGTCATCCGCAGCCCCAATGACCAGGGCGTGGTGTGGTTGATGGACGAGCGCTACGCCCAAGCGCGGGTGCGCGCCCTGCTACCCCCATGGTGGCAGATCGAGCTCATTGCAGACCCCGGTGGCCTCGCAGCGGTGCAAGGCGTGCCGGCTCCTGAGGCAACGCTTCGCGAACACTAAAGCCATCGAGGTCTTCAGACGGCAAGGTCTGCTCATCGGACACTGTTTCCTGGGCCAGATCGGCCGCATCGGCCGTGGTGTCCAACAGCTCGGGGTTGTCGAGAGCTGATCCTGGGGCGTCGAAGGCAGAGTCGATGGAGTCGATCATCTCTGTCTCTTGTCCCGCCCCCCTCTCTTGAGGCCTGAGCGCTTTCCCATCGTTGCGACGAAGACGGCGGGGCCTGTCGATCAGATGGTCGGGGAGGATGTCCGGTGCATCGCCCTGGGGGCTGTTGCCCGAGGCCTCGCCGGTACCGCTGGCATCGCTGTCGCTGAGCCACTGCTGGCGCTCATAAGCACCTAGACTGTCGCTACCACTGTCGCTGTTGTCGCTGGGCCCCAGGCTGGCCAAGTCGGCTCCCGAAGGCCGGTGTGCGGCACGCTCGCCGCCGGTCATGCTGCTGGTGGCCATGTCTTCCGCTCCTTCTCGCGTGGTTCAAGTGCGATACGCTGCTGCACACAACAGCACTGTGCGCTGCGCCCCCAGGCATGGCTGTCGGTCAAGATCGGCGCCAGCGGTCAGAGCCGTGGCCGCGTCGACCCTCATCAAAAAGGGGGCCGCAGCCCCCCCAATCGCCTCCTGCAGATGTTCCCGTCTGTGCGGAGAGTTCATCCTGTTTTTTTAGCGGTCGTGTTTTCAGGATTGGCGCGCCGCTTGAGCGGCCTCGGCCGCCTTGCGCCGACCGGCACGTCCGCCTTTACGACCAGCCTCACGGGCTTCGGCCGAATTGAATTCGTGGGCACGGCCGCTGGCATGCGCCGCCTTACCACCGAGGCTGGCAATTTCGCGCTGGCGCTGCGGATCCATGGACGCGAAGCCGCGCTTGGACGATGTTTTGGTGTCTGACTGTTCACTCATGATGCGATTCTCCTGACGAGTTAATAGGGATGGTTGTGTTTGCGAAGCACAGCCAGACTGTAGGAAGAAGGTCACGCACCGTTGATCAGCTAGACGCCCCAGCGTTTGTAGGACAAAACCGAATGCGGCTGGCCCTTGCGGTCCAAACTCGATCGTTCGTAACGGAGCCGGCTAAAGCCGGTCCTGCACGGCTGCAGCG